>NZ_LJOU01000051.1:0-41197 GCF_001672085.1 Anabaena sp. AL93
GACAAGTAGAATTATTAACAGCTTTTTCTATTGTTATAATTATTCCTGCCCCTTCGATTTCTTGAAAATCTAACACTTTCATATCTGGGAGATTGAGAATTTGATCTACAGAAAATTTCATAGCTATCACCAAAACTTTTGTATTTTATAATTATCATTATATCATCATTGCTATCTGAACATATTTAAAATCTTGTAATCTCTTGCTGGTACTGAAGTCTGAGACTTAATGAATATAAATTTTAGGTACTAAATTTTAGTTATTTGAGTTTCCACCATAAAAGTACCGCAAGAGCCACTTTAGTAAACTTTAGCTATTAGCCCGGAAATTCATTTCTGGGCGGGTGTGGAAGCCAAACAAATAAGGTAACTAATGGCGTGAGACAAATTCCTACTTTGATTCCTGCGCTTCCGTAGGTTGAGTAATAGCTTGACAATATCTAATTAAAGTATCAATGCGTTCTTCAATAGTTTTCAACCTAGCTTGCAATGTCGTTAATTGCTTTGCTCCTTGGAGAAACATCATATCTACTTCCAATAGTCGCAACTGCTTACTTATTTCGGTTTTATAGGATTGTTCTCGTGAATTAGCATCAACCAAAGGAACAATTTGCTGGCTAAAAAACGCCTGTAATTTGGCTAAATGCGGACGTAACTCCCCAGCATTGAGTTTACCTGCTGTTACATTAGTCCGAAACTCGTCTAGAAATGTTGCCAATTCCTGATATTTATCACAATTAAAAGACATCTGTTGCTAGTTAAGATAGTATTAATGTCAAGAAAATTTTCTTATATCCCCAAGCTTTCCATTGTTCCTGCTCAAAATCACAAGTCTCAAATTTTATTTGGAGGCTTGATTTACCGTCAATAGGTTTTTGATTATGTTTGAAACAAACCTACAATGGATGATGACCACAGGCAATTAGGACATCATCTCTCCAACCTTGTCTCTAAACCTTCAGTCAACAGCATCTATTTATAGAAATGCTGTTATTTTTGCTTATCTCTGAACCTATCCACAAATTACCTTTTTTATTTTATGAGTAGTGTAGCCGTCAAACCTCCTGTTGATGTTGTTCTCCCAGACTGGCTTAACAAATGTTTAATCGCACCTCCAGCGCCAATACTTACAGAGGAGGAAGACCGAACGTATAACGGTAATGCCTTAATTTGTCGGGCTTTTCAGTTTGCATATCAACTACATGGTGGTCAAATTCGGAAATCGGGAGAACCTTATATTGCCCATCCGGTTGCTGTAGCGGAAATACTCCGTGAACTAGGTGGTAGTCCTGCTATGATAGCAGCCGGGTTACTTCATGATGTAGTTGAAGATACAGAAGTTACAAGTGAAGATATAGAAGCACGGTTTGGTCCAGAAGTCAGGTTATTGGTAGAAGGTGTTACCAAGCTGTCGAAAATTAATTTTACTAGCAAAACCGAAAGTCAGGCGGAAAATTTCCGGCGAATGTTTTTGGCTATGGCGCAAGATATTCGTGTCATTGTGGTGAAACTGGCAGACCGTTTGCATAATATGCGGACTCTCCAATATATGTCAGAAGCTAGTCGTCAACGTAGCGCCCAGGAAACGCGAGATATTTTTGCACCTTTGGCGAATCGCTTAGGGATTTGGCAAATTAAGTGGGAATTAGAGGATTTAGCATTTAAATATTTAGAACCAGAGGCTTATCGAGAAACTCAGCAATGTGTCGCGGAAAAACGCACGGCACGGGAAGAAAAGTTACTCAAAGCTACGGATACTTTACGCCGTCGGTTACTCAAGGCGGGGATTAATTGTTTGGAAATTAGCGGTCGTCCTAAACACCTTTATAGCATTTATCAAAAAATGCAGCGGCAGCAAAAGGAATTTCATGAAATTTACGACTTGGCGGCGCTGCGAATTATTGTCCAAAGTAATGAAGAATGCTATCGCGCTTTAGCTGTTGTTCATGATTCTTTTCGTCCTATCCCTGGTAGGTTCAAGGACTACATTGGATTGCCAAAGCCAAACCATTATCAGTCTTTGCATACGGGGGTAATTGGCTTGACTGGTCGCCCGCTGGAGGTGCAAATTCGGACTTTGGAAATGCACCATATCGCGGAGTACGGAATTGCTGCCCATTGGAAGTATAAAGAAACTGGGGGTTCTGAGAATACTTCCGTCACAGGCTCTGATGAAAAGTTTACTTGGTTGCGCCAGTTGCTAGATTGGCAAAGTGATTTAAAAGATGCTCAGGAATACTTAGATAGTGTTAAGGATAATCTATTTGAAGATGATGTTTATGTCTTCACCCCAAAGGGGGATGTTGTTCCTTTAAGTCCTGGTTCTACAAGTATTGATTTTGCTTATCGGATTCATACGGAAGTGGGAAACCACTGTGCGGGAGCGCGGGTTAATGGTCGCATTGTGCCTTTGTCAACGCGCTTGCATAATGGCGATATTGTGGACATTATTACTCAAAAGAATAGTCATCCTAGTTTGGATTGGTTAAATTTTGTTAGCACTTCAGCGGCGAAGTATCGAATTAAACAGTGGTACAAGCGATCGCGCCGGGAAGAAAATATCGCCAGAGGACGGGATTTATTAGAGAAGGAATTGGGGAAAACTGGTTTTGAGAATTTGCTCAAATCAGATGCTATGCACACTGTCGCGGAAAAATGTAATTATCACAGTGTGGAAGATTTACTTGCCGGTTTGGGTTATGGGGAAATTACCTCGAATTTAGCGCTGAACCGTTGGCGAGAAGTTGTGAAAGCTAGACAACCAGTAAGTGATGTTGTCCCATTTATCCCCAAAGAACCAACGCCAAAATCCTCACGGGATACCCCACTAATTACTTCCCGTGCTAGTGATTCCCCGATTATTGGTATGGAGGGTTTGGTTCATCATATTGCTGGCTGTTGTAACCCCATTCCCGGTGAAGCAATTGTGGGTGTAGTCACACGAGGAAGAGGAATTTCTATCCACCGCCAAGGCTGTCATAATGTAGATCCTATTGAGTGTGAGCGGTTAGTACCAGTGCGCTGGAATTTGGCTATGGAAAACCGCAGCCGTCCCCATACTTATCCGGTTAATGTGCAAATTGAGGCTATGGACAGGGTGGGAGTATTGAAAGATGTATTGTCACGCTTGAGTGATCAGGGTATTAATGTTCGTCATGCTCAAGTGAAAACTTGTTTGGGACAACCTGCGTTGATGGATTTGGGAATTGATGTCCGCGATTGTTCTCAGTTGGAACATTTATTTGTGCAACTCAAGAAAATGAGTGATATTCTCAATATTCGCCGTGTTTGTGAGACTGAGGACTGCGGTTAGTGGGGTGTTACAGCTATTTTCATTATCTCACGCAAAGGCGCAAAGGCGCAAAGGAAGAAAATATATGAAAATGGCTGTGATTTAAGGTTGTTACGCGATTTCATTGAGGGTTTGTAGAAGTTGATCTATTTCTGCGGCTGTGTTGTAATGGGCTAGTCCTATTCGTAATAAGCCGCCTGATGTTTCTACGTCTAATTTTTCGGTGAGGTTGGTTGCATAGAAGTTTCCGTACCAAGCGAATATTCCCTGTTCTCCTAATATTTTGGCTATGGTTGCTGGTGTTTTTTCTGTCATGCGAATGGATACTGTTGGTGTGCGCCATGTAAATTGGCTGGGTTCGGTAATTCCATAGAGGGTTAAACCAGGGATTTTTAATAATCCTGAAATCAATTTTTTACTTAATTCTCTTTCGTATTGTTGAATGGCTGACATGGCTGATAATAATGCGGCTCGACGACTATGATAGGCTGATGCTAATTTGTGGTTTGGTTGGGCTATTTCGGTTAGGAATCGAGGACAATGGAAGGTGGTTAAGCCTTCTCTATCGGCTTCTATTAAGGAGGAAAGTAATTCGTTATCTAAGGTTGGGGAAACATGACAACCTAATTTTGCTAAATAATTAATTGCTGCTACTAATCCTGCTAAACCTTCATGATTTAATGTTCCTGTTTCCCATCTGGAAGGGACTTCTTCTGATGCGGGTTTAACTTTATAAGGGGAAAATCTGGTTAAATGTTCTCTTTTTCCGTAAAGAATTCCTAGATGGGGAGCGAAGAATTTGTAGGCGGAACAGGCGAGAAAATCACAGTCTAAATGATGAACATTTATTGGTGCATGGGGGGCGTAATGGACGGCATCAACATATACTAAAGCTCCGAAACTATGGGCAATTTTAACTATTTTAGCAATATCATTAATTGTGCCGACGGCGTTGGAAGCGTAAGTTACTGCTACTAGTTTGGTGCGGGAATTTATCTTTTTTTCTAAATCGGTTAAATCTAATGTACAGTCGGCAATATTAATATTAACTGTCCGAATAATCACACCTTTTTCTTCTAAAGCATACCAGGGAGAAATGTTGGCTGCATGGTCTAAGTCTGTAACAATTATTTCATCACCGGGTTGGAGTTCTCTACCGATAGCGCGACTCACGGAGAAGGTGAGGGTGGTCATATTTGCGCCAAATACTACTTCATCATGATCGCATCCCAGAAAGTCGGCGATCGCCGACCTGGCAGAAATAATCAAGGCATCGGTTCGCATACTGGTAGTAAAAGCACCGTGAGCATTAGCATTTGACCTGACTAAATAATCACTAATTGCGTCTAGTACACCACCGGGTACTTGTGTGCCACCGGGTCCATCAAAGAAAATTGCTGGTTTTCCGTTGATTGTTTGTGTGAGTGCGGGAAACTGGGAACGAATCCATTTTATATCCAGAGATTCCATGATTTTTCCTCTTTTTGATGATTTTTGTTTCGCGCAAAGGGAGAAATATATTAATTTATATTGTAGTCTAAGATTCAATGTTGTTGTAGAGGAAAAGCAACATGATTTAAAAGGTTAATAGGGCTAATATTTTTTAATAGTTGCATTTGTTGTTGATTTTTGACTAACAATGCCCCTGCAAACCCCAATGAGTTCACAGAAATTGATTCAAATTCTTCAAATTTTCTGGGAACAATTAACATCCATTCTCGTGTCATTAAAAGATTATATGCTCCTGATTGGATATTATTTTCTAGGGGGTTAATTCCCAAGGTTTGTAGTAATGTATGATATTTTTTGAAAGTTATTTCGGCACTTTCTCCCAAGTTAATTTCAGTGGAAGCGTGTACAAAGGGAAATTCTGGGATAGTTCCCAGGGAATTATCTAATTTTGCGGCTTTTACAAGTGGTGAAATGGGAATATCTGTTTCTGCAAAAGGGACAATTTGTAAATGTTTATGTGGTTGACTCGCACCAGCAAGTTTACCACCGTTATAAAATACTAACCCATCAAATTCTGCTAAACAAGCCCACATAGCTGTAAAATCTTCTAGGGTAAGTAGGCTTTCCTGTGGTTCAAAAGCGCGGGTAATTATCAAAAAGTGATAATCAACAACATTGAATTTATTTAAAATACAAACGTGAGTAGGGGAGATATCCGCCACAAATAAAGCTTCTTCATAAGGTAAAAAAGGATTAAATTCTTTACCAGTTTTAGCAGTTTTTTGATTTTGTTTTTCTTGATCAGCTTTTTTGCGATTGATATTTTCTAAAATTCTGACAACAAACTTGATTCCATCTTGTTCAAAAATTTCCACCTCTGTGGGAATAGATTTTAAAGCTCCAGATTTTAAAGCCAGTTCGGTGGTTTTTTTGAGACTTGTCCATAATGTACCGGGTTTAAGTCGGATTTCCTGCTGGTGCATATTTTATAGGAGATAACTAACAATTTTATATCATAAATTGGTTACATAAAATCAATAATTTCGGCTCTACATTTCGCTTTATGTAAACATTTATTGTAGGTTGGGTTGACGCAAGGAAACCCAACAACTCTTACTATCTTAACGCCAATGTTGGGTTGAGGTACGTTCATGAAGTGTGGCGATAGCTTGAGTGGCGACGTAGGAGCCATAGCCATAACCCAACAAATGCATCGGGTTGCGCTGTCGCTTAACCCGACCTACAAAAAATGGACAAGATATTGTATAGTATAATTAAAATCAGCAAATTATCACCATTCAAGAGGTGAATCATGGTTCAAACCTTAACCAAATCAGTCAGCTTTGAGGAGTTTATCCAATCCTATCCAGAAACAGGATCACGTTATGAATTGCACAATGGAAAAATTGTAGAAATGAACCCACCAGTAGGAGATCATGAATTCGTAATTGGTTTTTTAGCCCGTAAGATATCAGGAGAATTAGATAGACTTAATCTTTCTTACCTCATACCTAAAACAACATTAATCAAAACACCAAAATCTGAATCTGCCTATTCACCTGATATTTTATTACTCAATCCTGCCAACTTACCTAATGAACCTTTGTGGAAAAAAGAATCAACCATTACTCAAGCTGCTTCAGTTCCTTTAGTGATAGAAATTGTTAGCAGTAATTGGCAAACAGATTATACTCATAAAACCAACGATTATGAATCAATGGGTATTCCTGAATATTGGATAGTTGATTATGGTGCTTTCGGTGGTAAGAGATTTATTGGTAATCCTAAACAACCAACTATTTCTATTTATTCTTTAGTTGATGATGAATACATAGTTAATCAATTTAGAGGTGATGATTTAATTATATCGCCATTATTTCCAGAACTCAAATTAACACTTTCACAAATTTTACAAAATATATAAATACTGTAAGCGTCAGATCCCCGAATTCTCAAAGAAGTCGGGGATCTGATCTGTGATCTGAATCTAAGAACAATATAAGGTATCTCTTGTCTCCCTTCCTGTCACGGGATTAGTACCTTTTGCCACCATACATAGTTTCTTTTGTTCATCTCGACGCAGTAGTACATCAGTAAAATCTGCACCCTCGATTATAGCACCATCAAATTTGGCACCAGCTGCAAATGCTCCTTCTAAAACGGCGTTGGTTAAATCGGCTCTAATTAACCGCGCTGAATCAAGTGTAGCATTAGTTAGGTCTGCTCCCTGTAAATTTGCTGATTCTAGATTGGCGGCGAAAAAACTAACACCTCTTAAATTAGAGTGACTAAAATTACTGTAGCGAAGATTTGCTTTAGTAAAACTAGAATCTGTTAAATCACGTCCAGAAAAATCAGCACTGATAAGAATTTCTTTGTTATATTCCAGTGCTACAGCAGAAGGGACAAAAGCTGCTAAGACTGTGGTGGAAATCATCACCCAAAGTAATAAACTGAGTATACTTATCCAATTGGGATGCTTAGTATTCATGGTATTGTTAATTAATGGCTAATCCTTCTCCATTTAATTATGCAGATATTGGTAACATAGGTGAAGACCTAGTAGCCAAATGGTTACAATCTACAGGTTGGGAAGTTTTGCAGCGGCGCTTTTGTTGTCGTTGGGGAGAAATTGATATTATTGCCCAATATCAAGACACAATGCTGGCGTTTGTTGAAGTGAAAACCCGGAGTTCTGGTAATTGGGATGAAGGGGGAAAAAATGCCATTACTCCCCAAAAACAAGCAAAAATCTGGCGGACTGCGGAAATATTTTTAGCTGAATATCCACAAAAAGCTGATTATGCTTGTCGCTTCGATGTGGCACTTGTTCATTATCAATTACAAAGTAAAAAGATTATTAGCGAAGAATTTTTAGAGCGTTTATCTATATCTGGATATGAATTTAAGCTGCTACAATATATTGAGGCAGCTTTTGAACAGTAATAATCATGATTGCAAAATTATTTTTACGTTGTGACACTTAATTTAGCATTGTTTAAGCGAGTGTTTCTGGACAATACCCTAAACCTCGAACAAACTGTTGTCTAAATGCTTCAATTTCTTCTCTTTCCGGGCTACCATGAGAAACAACTGCTACTTGGTAACGACGCATTACGTCTATGGGTGTTTGTCCAGATTCCAAACTCCAAAATGCCATTTGGACTCTCATTGGTGGCTGATAGCTAATTCCCAATTCACTCAAGAAAGCTCGAAAATCACCATCTTGTTGATCTGAGACTGTTTCTTTGAGTTTAATTCTGACTACCCAACCATTAATTTGATGAATCACGCTCACAAAGGAAACGGGAAGTTGTGGTCTACCATGTAAGTATTGAACGATTCTCAGGGTGAGTGTGGCATTGCCTAGATAGTACAAGTATTCCATCATAGTGTTATGGGATTCAATTTAGTTCTACCTATCTATCTTCGTTAATGGGGTGGAGTTCCCGGTAGGGTAAAAGCACCCGTTATTCTATGGGGAGATTTACCCAATAATTCAGGAGTCAGGAGGTAGGGGCGCAGGGCCTGCGCCCAGTCAGGAGTCAGAATGAAGAAGATGGAAAGAAAAGGCAGTAAAAGTGATGTATAGCGGTTACAGTAAGTTTTGTAGCTCATTTAAGTGCATACTATTATAACAATTTAACAATTACTTGATTAATATGAAGCGACAAATAATACAAGATAAAGCGAAAACACAAAATGTTAATTTAGATTGTTCGTTGTCTAGTTATGACTACGAACTTCCACCAGGACTAATCGCCCAAAACCCTGCTGTTCCTAGAGATAGTTCTAAGTTATTGGTGGTAAATTCTCCCGAAACTGCTAAAACTATACCACCTCTACATCACATTTTCCGTGATTTGTCGGAATTGCTGAAACCGGGTGATTTATTGATTATGAATAATACAAAGGTAATTCCCGCTCGGCTATATGGCTGTAAGGATACAGGTGCGGGGGTGGAGGTGTTGCTATTGGAGGAACGAGGGCATAATTGCTGGTTGGCTTTGGTGAAGCCTGGAAAGCGCTTTAAGGTGGGTAGTGAGATTATTTTTACAGCGGGAGGAGATGGGAATAAACAGGAATTGAGGGCGACAGTTGTTGAGTCAGATCCAGAAACTGGGGGGCGATTATTACAGTTTGATTTGCCCCCAGCAGTTCCTTTAGTGCAGGTGTTAGGGAAGTTTGGACAGATTCCCCTACCTCCTTATATTACGGCTTCTACTGCGGCTGATGAACAGTATCAGACGGTGTATGCAGCTCAACAGGGAGCGATCGCCGCCCCAACAGCAGGATTACATTTTACACCGGAATTACTAGAAAAGCTGCGTAATTGTGGGATTAATCAAGCCTTTATTACCCTTCATGTTGGTATCGGTACTTTCCGCCCAGTGGAAGTAGAAGATGTCACTACCCACGCCATGCACGAAGAATGGATTGAAGTTCCTGCTGATACCGTTGAGCAAATTCGGGCTACTCAGGCTGCTGGGGGACGAATTATTGCGGTAGGGACAACAGCGGTAAGAGCTTTGGAAGGTGCGGCGCAATCTGGGGATTTACAGCCCTTTGTCGGGAAGACAAATTTGTTTATTTATCCGGGCTATAAATGGCAGGTTGTGGAGGGGTTAATCACCAATTTTCATTTACCCCGTTCTAGTTTATTGATGCTGGTTAGTGCTTTAATTGGTAGAGAAAGATTATTGGATCTTTACCAGCAAGCAATTAGTTCTGAATACCGCTTCTACTCTTTCGGTGATGCTATGTTGATCTTACCAGAAGGGAAAAGTATTCAATTATGAATTTTTGATGAAGTGATGGATAATCTAATTTAGATAAGTAGGTAGGCGTTAAAAAATATAAGATAGACCTAACCTCCCAGCCCCCTTCCCTACCAGGGAATGGGGAGTCAAAGCCTCTCCCCTGCAAGGGAAGAGGTTTGGAGAGAGGTCTTATATTTAATTATGCCCAGTTACTTAGATTAGATTCAGTATAACCAAAGGGTAGTAAGTCATGTATCAAAAATGCCATAAATATCCGTCTTTTAACATAGCTAGGGCTACATACAAGCAAGTGTTAATGAGTATCCTTTCTACTTCTTCTGCATTTTTAATCTTGACTTTACCTGCAATTATTAATTCTCCCAACAGTCAGGTATCAGCAGCAGAAGTTGTTTCCCAAGATTTAGAAGCAGCTATATCTTTTCAACAGGGAGTGACATTTTATAATCGTCAAGACTATCAAGGTTCGGAAATGGCTTTTCGTAAAGCCTTAGAGCGAGATCCTAATATTGGTGCAGCCCGAAATTATTTAGGTAATATTCTTTTACAACAAAATCATTTAGATCTAGCTATCCAAGAATTTGGAGAAGCCATTAGATTAAATCCCAATTTGGGATCAGCTTATTATAATTTGGGTGTAGCTTTACAAAAACAGGGACAAAAAGAAGCCGCTATTACAGCTTATCGTCAAGCCTTAGTGGTAACTCCCACATTGGCTGATGCTCATTATAATTTGGGGGTTTTATTCTATGAACAAGATCAGCGTCAAGATGCTATTTCTGCTTATGAACAAGCAATTAATTTAGATAGAAATCATGAAAATGCTTATTTCAACTTAGCAATTGTTCAACAACAAGAAGGTCAAGTAGAATCGGCGATTTCCGCCTATCGGGAAGTTTTAAAAATAGATCCTGAAAATTCTGTAGCTTACAATAATTTAGGTAGTCTTTTAGTAAATCAAGGTAAAATTGCCGAAGCAATTAATATTTATAAAGCAGCAATTCTGCAAAATCCTAAAAACACCTCTGCTCACTATAACTTAGGAGTAGCTTTATATAATCAAGGTGTCTTTAAGGAATCCGCTCAAGCATTAAGACGCGCTCGTCAACAGTACGTAACAGCAGGAAATACTGAGCAAGTTGCCAAAACTGAACAAATCATCCAACAAATTGCCCAAATTTTAGCACCCAAAAAATCGCCTGTAAATCAACCCGGTAGCGCAACGGCAGTTACTACTCCACCAGTTGAACAAGCACCTGCAAATCTTCCCCCTGTTGAAGACTTACCTGCAAATACTTCGACAACTGAGAAAACTACTTTACCGAATTTGACACCAGATAAACAAATCACAAATCCAAAATAATTTGTCATTTATCATTTATCATTTGTCATTTGTCATTTGTCATTTGTCATTGAAAAATTATTATTCCCTGTTCCCTATTCCCTATTCCCTATTCCCTATTCCCTGTTCCCTGTTCCCTATATTGGTAAACGATTAATATCTTTATTACAACCAATTACTACCATTGCAGAACCTTTTTCTAAACGTTTAGTTGGTTCGGGATTAATGATAAATTTACCATCATGACTTACAGCCAACATATTTAAACCGTAGCGGTTACGCAGTTGCAGTTCAGCAATAGTTTTCCCATGAAATTCATCAGGGACAATTAACTCCACAATACTGTTATCTGGGTCAAGATCAAATCTTTCTAAAATTCCCGGTTTAGTGAGTGTTCTTGCTAAAGCACAACCAGCTTCATATTCAGGAAATACTACATGATCTGCGCCCACTCGTTGTAATAATTTGCGGTGAACTTCACTAGAGGCTTTTGCAACTACGTGAGGTACACCACCTTCTTTCACATTTAAGGTAGTAATAATACTTTCCTGAACGTAGTTACCAATGGCGACAATAACGGTATCAAATTCAAAAATTCCGGCTTCTTTCAGGGCTGCTGATTCAGTTGAATCGAGTTGCAAAGCATGACCAACTATTTCTTCATTCAATGCTTCGGAAACCCGTTTTTCATCAACATCTGTAGCTAATACTTGATAACCTAAATTATGCAATGTTGAACAAACAGAACGACCAAAACGACCTAATCCAATTACAGCAAATTGGTGGTTATCTTTACGTAAACTGCGAAGAAATTTTAAGGATGAAAGGTTCATGATTTGTCAGTTGTCAGTTGTTAGTTGTTCGCTAAATCCTACAGCACTTCCCGATGTTATGAGGTACAAGAACCCCACCCCTAACCCCCTCCAGTATCAAAAGCTTATCCTTTTCTTCCCCCCGCTGCGGGGGGATTTAGGGGGGTGCGATGAGGGGACTAAGATGCACCTCATAAGAGCGGAAACCGCTGTAATTATCCAACAAGGAGATTTTCTTCGGGATAGTGAATTCTGCTAGGACGAGGATCACCTAGTATAGATGACATCAATAATAAAATACCAACGCGACCAATATACATGGTGAGAATTAAAATTAATTTTGCTGCGGTAGAAAGAGTAGCTGTAATCCCTGTGGAAAGTCCGACTGTACCAAAGGCTGATACTACTTCAAAAAGAATTTGAATAAAAGCCAATTTGGGGTCGGTAATACTAATTAAAATGGTGGCAAAAATCACTGTTGCTAATGAACCGAACACCACCCCCACAGCTTTTAAAATTAAAGAAATGGCAATTTTACGATTATATAATAATACCTCTTCTTTGCCTTGGAGAATTGCCTTTGTACAACTGGTCAGAACTCGTAAAGTAGTGGTTTTGATTCCTCCTCCTGTACCTCCTGGACTTGCACCAATAAACATCAGTGCAATCATAATGAATAATCCCGCATTAGTCATTTTCCCAATGTCAATGCTGTTAAAACCAGCGGTTCTGGTACTGACTGACTGAAACCAAGCGGCTAATATTTTATCAGATAAACTTAATTGTCCAAAGACGCTATCGTTTCTGATTTCTATAAAGAAAATTGCAATTGTTCCTAGCACTAATAATATTAAAGTTGTGCTAGTAGCAACCTTAAAATCTAGAGAGAATATTAAACAACTTGTCTTTCTAACGAGGCGATTACCTTGATAGGTAAAGCTGTCTCGCAACCACAAATACATATCCAAAATTACTTGATAACCAATACCTCCAAAGATAATTAAACAGCCAATTGTGATAATCACTAAAGGAGAAGATTGATAGCCAATTAAATTATCTTTAAATAAACTAAATCCAGCATTGTTCCAAGCACTGACACTGTGAAAAATAGCTAACCAAGTTCCTTCTTGCCAACCTTTTTCGGGAACAAAAGCTATCATTAATAAAAATACTCCCGTGAGTTCAAACAACAAGGTAGTCGCAATAATAGAACGGATAATTTGAGAGCTACCACTCATGCCTGGACGGTCTAAAGCTTGTTGAATTGCTACTTTCTGTCTGAGGTCAAACTTTCTACCAATTAATAACATTAAAAATGTGGTAGTTGTCATATAACCTAAACCACCAATTTGGGCTAATAGAGCAATAAATAACTGACCTAGAAAGGAAAATTCAGTCCCAGTATCTACCACTGCTAATCCTGTGACACAAACCGCTGAAGTTGAAGTAAATAGGGCAACAATTGGGTCATTCCAATTACCGTTACCAGTTGAAAAAGGCATTGTTAAGAGAATTGCTCCCAAAAGAATGACAGCAATAAATCCCAAACAAATTGTCCGCGCAACAGTCATAAGTGATTAAAAATGAAGAAATTTCATGCAGTTAGGTTATTTTTATATATTCCCAAGGTAGAATTAATGAGTTATTCCCTGGCGTAAAAATATCCCTATAGCGGTTATTGGTTGAGTGAAATACAAGAACCCCACCCCCAACCCCCTCCCCGCAAGCGAGGAGGGGGCTTATGACTGTATTTCATTCAAGTGCATACCGTTATATCTAATTAAAAACATAGATGGTAGCCTAAGAATAAGTTTTTTTTGCAGTTTCTTCTCATCTTTATTATTATTAAATTCATGAGTCAAATACTTTACAAACAAATTCAGGAATTTTACGATGCTTCTTCCAGTCTGTGGGAACAGATTTGGGGGGAACATATGCACCACGGTTATTATGGCGTAGATGGTAAACAGGTGAAAGAACGCCGTCAGGCACAAATTGATTTAATTGAAGAATTGTTAAAATGGGCTGATGTTAAGGGTGCAAAAAATATTCTTGATGTCGGCTGTGGGATTGGTGGTAGTTCTTTATACTTAGCTGAGAAGTTTGGGGCAAATGCCACGGGAATTACACTGAGTCCTGTACAAGCTGCTAGGGCTACTGAAAGGTCTTTGGCAATGAATTTGAGTCAAAAAACTAGATTCATGGTTGCTAATGCTCAGGAAATGCCTTTTGAGGATAATTCTTTTGATTTGGTCTGGTCACTGGAAAGTGGTGAACATATGCCAGATAAAACTAAGTTTTTGCAAGAGTGTTATCGCGTGTTAAAGCCCGGTGGAACTTTGATTATGGTGACATGGTGTCATCGGAATACGGATAAGTCACCACTGACAGCAGATGAACAAAAGCACTTGGAGGATATTTACCGAGTCTATTGTTTGCCTTATGTTATTTCTTTAGCGGAGTATGAAGCGATCGCTTGGCAATTACCATTAAATAATATTCGCACGGCTGATTGGTCAACCGCAGTTGCTCCTTTTTGGAATGTTGTCATTGATTCGGCATTTACACCCCAAGCATTTATCGGTTTATTAATGGCTGGTTGGACTACAATTCAGGGGGCATTATCTTTAGGTTTAATGCGTCGAGGTTATGAAACTGGATTGGTTCGGTTTGGATTATTACGCGGGACAAAATAAGTCCAATTCTGTTTAAAGATGTACTCAATTTAAGGATAAACGAACCACAGAGGCACAGAGGACACAGAGAAGAAAAAGATAAGGTTAGGAAATTCGGCGCAGTTTCATAAAGAAATGGTATAAGTTCAATTCCTTTAGGTGCTTACGAACAAAAAAGAGCAAAAAATGAATCAATTTTATAAACAAAGTTCTGCTATTTTTCCAGGAAGTTGGTTTTATTCTTTTTGGAAGTTTTCCCGTCCCCATACAATTATGGGAACAACTTTGAGTGTCTTGGGTTTATATTTAATTACCCTGGGTGTCACTTCAACAAATTTTTCTAGTTTGCATATTAGTCAGATTTTAGCAACATGGGTTGCTTGCATAAGTGGCAATATTTATATTGTTGGTTTGAATCAATTAGAAGATATTGACATTGATAAAATCAATAAACCTGATTTACCTCTAGCATCGGGGGAATTTACGAGAGGACAAGGACAATTAATTGTTATTATTGCTGGTATTGTTGCCTTAGCTTTAGCATGGCTAACTGGACCGTTTTTAATGGGCATGGTGACAATAAGTTTAGCAATTGGTACGGCTTATTCTTTACCGCCAATTCGGTTAAAACAGTTTCCTTTTTGGGCTGCTTTGTGTATTTTTTCGGTGCGGGGAACAATTGTTAATTTAGGTTTGTTTCTGCATTTTAGTTGGGTATTGCAAAGAAGCCAAGGGATTCCGGGTGCAGTTTGGGCTTTAACTGTGTTTATCTTGGTATTTACATTTGCGATCGCTATCTTCAAAGATATTCCTGATATGGAAGGAGATAGATTTTACAATATCACAACTTTCACCCTCCAACTCGGACAACAAAAAGTATTTAATCTTGCACTTTGGGTATTAACAATCTGTTATCTCGGCATGATTTTAGTAGCGTTATTCCATCTTGCGGAAGTCAACACTATCTTCATCTTAATCACCCATACCGTAGCTTTAATTGTCATGTGGTGGCAAGGTGCAGGAGTTGATTTACAAGATAAACAAGCCATTACTAATTTCTATCAATTTATCTGGAAATTGTTTTTCATTGAATACCTAATTTTTCCCGTCTCCTGTTTATTAGCTTAAACTCATGTTAGAAACATTTCCTACTTCTGATCTGATAGCCATTTCTGTAGTTATTTTTGGTCTTGCCATTCTTGGTTATTTGAGTATCAAAACATTGATTACCTCTAACTTATTTCAGAAAGGCATCAATTTTTATCAAGCCAAAGATTTTGAAAATGCCGAAATAGTTTTGAGAAAGGTTATTGCCATCAACTCTACAAATGATATGGTACGTTTGTTATTAGGGGATATTTTAAATCAGAAAGGACAAATTGCCGAAGCAAAAGCATTATTCTGTGAAGTAATTGATAGCAGTCCTAAAAATCCCGATGCTTATTTACGTTTAGCAAATATTCTCATGCAGGAACAACAGGAAGTAGAAGCTAAAGCTAATTTACTTCAAGCGAAAGAATTATTGCAGAAACAGCGTCAACCAGAAAGGGCGAAAAAGGTCAGCCTTTTGTTAGATAAAATGTCTAACCTGTGATTTTTTAACAACAAGATCCCCGACTTCTTAAAGAAGTCGGGGATCTGACTTATCTCCCCGTGTTTGCCCTGATACTTGTATTTGAAGAAATAGGCAGTAGGAAGAAATCCGGGTGTTCTGGTAAGATGAGTGAACCGTTTAATTGATTTTTCAGGAGTTAAAGAATGTCCATACCAGCAGATCCAGTTAAATTGATGAAGCAAGAAGTTGGCAAAGCCGCCGCCAATTTGGTAAAATCAGGTTCCATAGTTGGTTTGGGGACAGGTTCAACCACAGCTTACACAATTCAATATTTAGGAGAACGCCTCAAATCAGGTGAACTCAAAGATATTGTCGGTATCCCCACCTCATTTCAATCAGAAGTATTAGCAAAAGAGTATGGCGTTCCTCTCACCACTTTAGACGCTGTAGACCATATTGATATCGCTATAGACGGGGCAGATGAAGTAGATCCTCATAAAAACTTGATTAAGGGCGGTGGTGCTGCACATACCCGCGAAAAAGTTGTAGATTACCTAGCAAAGCAATTTATTGTTGTCGTTGATGGTGGTAAATTAGTAGCCCGCTTAGGTTCTAGTTTCGCTGTACCAGTTGAAGTTATCCCTATGGCTATTACCCCCGTTACAAATGCCATTAAAGCACTTGGTGGTAAGCCAGAACTACGCATGGGTGTGAGAAAAGCAGGACCTGTAATCACTGACCAAGGTAACATGGTTTTAGATGTCACCTTCGATAGCATTGATGACCCTGTAAACTTGGAAAAAACACTGAATAATATCCCCGGTGTTCTGGAAAATGGCATTTTCGTCAATTGTGCAGATATCGTTCTTGTAGGTGAAGTTATTGATGGTAAACCTGTAGTTAGACAACTTTAGCTTAAACAGTAGAAGCCTCTCACCTCCCTATCGGGTAGGTGATGAGAAATAAATTATCCTGATTAACGAACCACGGAGGCGCAGAGGACACAGAGGAATAAGGGTTTGAGAGATTTTTGCGTTAGGTGGTTTATCGGTTGTCAAGAAATTGCTTCCTTTCACTCGCAATGACAACTCATGCAGCACAGGTTTATTAGAGATTTCCAATCAAAAAAATATCCCAAAATTTCTTGTGGTGCGGGACGAATTGCCCGCTAATCATCAAGGACGGGCAAGGATGCCCATCCCACAAAATTGGATCATTTTTTTGTGGAGTTCTCTTAGCCCTCTCATCGCTTGCGGGGAGGGGGTTGGGTTTGGGGTTCTTGTTCCGGGTTTGATGACAATTTGCTGTAAATTACGAGTTAGGAAAAAGGAGGAAGAAAAGGAACTCTTTTCTCATTACCTTTTTCCCAACTTGAGATCAGTATAAATTTACACATATAATTATAAAAAACTAGAGGAAGAGCGATCGCAATTTTTTGTCTGATAGCGTAGCGTAAGCCATAGTTCTGGGCGGATTATGTTTAGAATGAAATAGCCCTGATCACTCTGGCTATTCCCAAAGCACCATTAAGGACTTTGTAAATGCGTAAGTCCTAATAGAAATCATTCTGTGCAGTTCTCTAATTGAAAGTTTCCGTCAATCGGAACGTAGGGATTTGAACCCTAGACCTCCACTACCCCAAAGTGGCGCGCTACCAAGCTGCGCTACGTCCCGTAAATGTGAACTTGAGATTTTAGACTTTTGGCGTGGGGATGATTCCAAATGTATGAATCTAAAATTAATTAAGTCACTCTCCTAAATATATCACAAGATCAAGAAAAATAGCAAGGGGTGATTCAAAAAACTTTTAACATTCCGACGGCTGGCAACAATTCAGCTACGGCTGAAGCCTCCCATTTACCTTCTGTCCCCCGTCCTGTATTGAGGATGAAGCGCAGATTGTAGGCATGAGCATAACCTTCCACCTCCATCCATAATAAATCACTTTCGGCTTCACAGGCAATTTTTTCCTCATCCATTAATTCTGTAGTTAGATGCTTCATGGTATCCGCAAGCTGATTAAATAGACGACAAAATTCGTTTAATTCTGCTTCGGTTAATTCTATTGCCCAATCTTCTGTGCCGACTAAGCCTTTAAATTCTGGTGCATCTGGATTCCAGCCTATGCGCCAACCAGTGCCGCTTTTGATGACTCGTTCCATACTGATTTATGCTCAAACTGCTGCTATTAATTGTGGAAATTATACCAGTTGGCTTTACCGATACAGTTAGTCTTTCACAATCTTAAATCTAAAATGCTATAATTTTTCAGCGATCGCCTTAGGATCTTGGCAAACATAATTTTGTAAACATTCCTAATTGGCACACTTTCCGGTTAGGATAGTATATCCGTTCTATTAAAACTCCTGTCCAGTAATTTTGGAAAATCCTATACTTAGAGGCAAAAATGGCAGCTAATACTGAGACTTCTGGCAAGCAAAAAGCGTTAAATATCGTCCTGGGACAAATTGAGCGCAGTTTCGGAAAGGGAGCAATTATGCGCTTAGGTGATGCCACCCGGATGAAGGTAGAAACAATATCCACCGGGGCGCTCACTCTAGATTTAGCCTTGGGTGGTGGTTTACCCAAAGGACGGGTAATCGAAATCTACGGACCAGAAAGTTCTGGTAAAACTACTATTGCCCTCCATGCCCTCGCAGAAGTGCAAAGAAATGGTGGTATAGCGGCATTTGTAGACGCTGAACACGCATTAGACCCTACCTACGCCGCTGCATTGGGTGTAGATATTGATAACTTACTTGTTTCTCAACCAGACAATGGTGAATCAGCATTAGAAATAGTTGACCAACTTGTGCGTTCTGCGGCTGTTGATATTGTTGTTATTGACTCCGTTGCCGCTTTAGTTCCCCGCGCTGAAATTGAAGGGGATATGGGGGATATTCACGTAGGTTTACAAGCTCGGTTAATGAGTCAAGCCCTACGGAAAATTACTGGTAATATTGGTAAATCTGGATGCACAGTTATTTTTATTAACCAGTTGCGGCAAAAAATCGGTGTCACCTATGGTAGTCCAGAAACTACAACGGGTGGTAATGCGCTGAAATTTTACGCTTCCGTGCGCTTGGATATTCGCAGAATTCAAACTTTAAAAAAAGGAACTGATGAATTTGGCAACCGGGTCAAAGTCAAAGTAGCGAAAAATAAAGTTGCACCACCTTTTAGAATTGCCGAATTTGACATTATCTTTGGCAAAGGAGTTTCTACCATTGGTTGTTTAGTGGATATAGCCGAAGAAACTGGTGTTCTTCTTCGTAAAGGTGCTTGGTATAGCTACAGTGGTGAAAATATTTCCCAAGGTAGAGATAACGCGATTAAGTATTTAGAAGAAAAACCAGAATTTGCTGCCAAAATTAAAGAACAGGTTCTGGAAAAACTCGATAAAGGGGCTGTAGTTTCTGCTAATTCTGTAGTTCAACCCCATGATGTTGAGGAGGAAGAAGAGATTGAGTTAGAAGAGGAATAAACAACATTAGGGACAATTCAATAAATTGTCTCTACGCCTTTTTTAAGTTTATTCAAGTTTGAAAATATATTCAGAGGCTTCAATTAAGTAGGTAAACAAAATAAAAATGAGGGGTATTGCGTTTTGTAAAATGGCTGAAACCCAATCAGAATCTCGCATTGAGACAACTTTACATACCGTTATATACCTTTAAATTTTTCTGTTCACCTACTTAGTCTAGTACAGCATGGTGCAAATAAAGCAACCATTCTTAATAGCCATTATGGGTTGGGGTAAATAAATTTCATGGTCTTATTGATGAATCGTTTTTTGGCGCAGACCCTGCGCCCCTACTTTCTGAATTTTTCATGGTCAGAATCTACTAGTACAGGTTGGCGTAAATAATATGACTATTAAAAGCTCCGAAAATTTGATTGATTACAAGGCTTGAAAATGGTTCATTCACTTAAACTGCACGGTACTAGAGAGTTTCTTAGTATACAAGGTCTTATGATTTATTTTTTGGAGTTCCCTTAACAGCTTTTAATTACAGCCAATAATTCACTGGGATGATGAATTAAAAAATCTGGGTTTTGTTTGCTGAGGGCTTCGGAAGAATTAAAACCCCAACTGACAGCAATAACTTTGATATTGGCTTTTTTAGCAGATTCTATGTCTCTAGTTTCATCACCGACATAAATTACTGCTTCAGGGTTGAAATGTTTTTGTCGCAACACATTATTAATAATTGTGGTTTTACCAAAAATAGTTACTCCTGAATAAATAAAGTCAAACAAATAATCTAAGTTATGACATTTAAGAAATTGATTGACGTTTTCTTGAGAGTTAGAGGTAATAATTCCCAGTTGATAACCTTGATTGTGGAGTTCTATTAATGCGGTATTAATTCCCTCAATAGGTTTTAATTCTGGGATTTTATGTTTTAATTCTCCTTTTACTTTTTTAACCATAAAAGGAATTTTGAATAGGGAAACACCAGAATATTTAATAATTTCTTTGGCTGTTAAATTTCTCAATAGGACTAGTTCTTGCGAATTAATCGGCACATATCCAAATTCCAAGGCTAAACGATTGGCAATAGTTACAAGAGCATCCACTGTATCAGCAATCGTCCCATCGAAATCAAAAATTATTACTTTCTGGGTCATTATTATGCCTGGATTTATCAAGATTAGCGCGAGCATTACGTCGTAACATTTCTGGTTTAATGCGTCGCAAGGCTGATGCTGTGAATCTTTTATCCCACTCCTCATTGGATATTTGGGCTAATTCTACCAGCTTGGGAGCTAAGTTTCCAGGATAGGGTTGAAAATCCTTGACATTAGTTGCTTGAGCAAATCGCTGATTCCAAGGACAAATATCTTGACAAATATCGCAACCTGCGATCCATCCTTGTAAATTGGGTGTGATGTCTGCTGGTAGTTCTTCGGCGCGGTTTTCAATGGTATGATAGGCAATGCAGCGATTAGCATCCACGATAAAGGGTTCGGTAATTGCACCTGTCGGACAGGCTTGCAAACAACGAGTACAGGTGCCACAATGTTGGGTGGATGGGCGATCGCTTTCTAGTTGCAGATTGGTTAATATTTCTGCCAAGAACACCCAAGAACCGTATTTTCTGGTAATCACATTCCCGTTTTTAGCAATCCAACCAATGCCGGCTTTTTGCGCCCAAACTTTATCTTGGACTGGCCCTGTATCTGCATAATAACGGGCTTTGACATTTTCGCCCAGGGATTCTAGCCAATTGGCTAGTTCTTTGAGCTTTTTGTGGATGACTTTATGATAATCTCGACCCCAAGCATAACGGGAAATTTTGCCATATTCATCCCCCTGGGGACGTTGATGGGGGGTATAATAATTTAAGGCTACAGATATGAGCGATCGCACTTCTGGCATCACTAAATTAATATCCTGACGCTTGGGATTTTTCATCCATTCCATGTCGGCGTGATAACCCATTTTTAACCAAGCTTGCAATTTTTCTGTCTCTGTCGTCTCTAAATCACCGACAGCAGCAATCCCTACTTCGTGAAATCCCAATTCTTTGGCTTTTGCTTTGACTGCTGCGCTGTCTATTGAGATATATTCATTCATTTTTAACTATTATTGATTTTATGACGATGGTAAAGTAGGTGAACACAATAAAACCAAAGTGTGTAAAGAAAAGTAAAATCGCCCAAAGCTTCTTCACTCTTGCCTCTTGCCTCTTGCCTTCCCAAAACAACAATTTTCAATGCTAACCTACTAATATTTTGAGTGGGTTATCTGTTGTTAACCCACTATTTTAACTGATTTCAATAACTTCTTACTCAAAATTCCCTTTAAGAATCTTCTGGAAACACCCATTTTGGGGGTTCTGTCATTTTTTTCCGCAATCTTTCTTCAGCTATTTCTAGCATTTTGTCTAAAGAAGTTTCTTCGATGAATTTTGAAGCTGATTCTCGATACTCAATATTGGGACATTGATCACCTAAAACACACCCGTTGACACAGGCTTCAGCACAGTTAATTTTTTGTTCCACCATCAATTCCTCTCTAATGTGGGTGTTTTTATTTTGTAAATAAATTTTACAACAACACTTGGTAAGTGTAATTCGGGTGCGTCTTTCCAGTAACTCTTTCATCACGCTTTTAAAGTTGGGGGATAAGTGCTGCACCACTATCAGCATAGCACGCATATAATCAACACTTTCAAGCTTCAGAGTTACATATCTTGATAACGTATCCCATGTTGGGGGATATTAGTACCTAACCTATATAATTAGTGTTGGTTTGTAATTTTAAATTGTGATGACTCTACCTAACTGGATTACTTTTTCTCGATTGCTGGGAATACCTTTTTTACTTTATGGTTTATATAATCCCACAAATGAAGCCAAATGGATATGTTTAACTATATTTTTAATTGCGGCTTTAACTGATTGGTTAGATGGATATTTAGCCAGAAAACTCAACCAAATTAGCGAATTAGGTAAGTTTCTTGATCCTTTAGTAGATAAATTATTGGTACTTGCACCATTATTAGTATTAGTAGAATTAGGAAAAATCCCAGCTTGGGCAGTGTTTATAATTTTAGCACGGGAATTAGCGATCGCCGGTTGGCGAGTTAATCAAACCACCATCACCGGGGCAAATATTTGGGGTAAACTGAAAACAGTGAGTCAAATCATTGCCATATCTTTACTAATTGCCCCCTTATCACCAACTTGGCAAACTCCGGTTTTAATTACCTTTTGGATATCTGTAATATTGACAATTGTTTCAGGAGTTATTTATCTAATTCCTCAAAAAATTAGCGAGTAAAATCAAAGTAGAGCAAATTAAATGTCGAAGATAGAAGGCTTTAGAGTTAGAAATTACAGAGTTATTCGTGATATCACTTTGGGGAAATTATGGAACACACAAACTGCCAAGCCATTAACACCAATGACAGCCGTTATTGGTAAGAATGGTGTGGGAAAAAGTACCATTTTCGACACTTTTGGTTTTCTTGCCGATTGCTTAAAAAATGGAGTAGAAGAAGCTTGTTATGCTCATGGTCGTGGTGGCTTTGAGAAAATTCTCTCTCAAGGACAACAGGGAAGTATTGAGTTTGAAATCTATTATAAAGAAGATGGTAATGCCCGACCAATTACTTATGAATTAGCAATAGATATTGACTCATCTCGAAGACCTTATGTAAAAAAAGAGAGACTCAGACAACGCAGAAAAGGACAAGGTAAGGGACAACCTTTTTCTTTTTTAATTCTCAATGAAGGCAGAGGAATCGCATGGAAAGGTGAACAAGAAGGCAAACAAGATGATTTTGATGTGTCAGATTTAATGGATAAAATCCAAAGGGGTGAAGCAGAAAAAGAAAGCAAAGAAACCGAAGTAGTTGAACTTGACGATAAGCGAAAACTGGGAATTGCTACTTTAGGTTCACTTAAACAACATCCCCGAATTTCTATGTTTAGAAGATTTATTGAAGGATGGTATTTAAGCTATTTTACACCAGATGCTGCCCGCAGTTTACCTCTAGCTGGACCACAAAAGCATTTAAATACTCATGGAGATAATTTAGGTAATGTAGTTCAGTTTATGGAAAGAGAACATCCAAAAAAGTTTCAATCCATACTGGAAAAAATAGCCAACAAAATTCCCGGTGTCAACAAGATTAGCACTTCCCCAAGTCCAGATGGAAGACTGCTTTTATGTTTCAATGACAAAGGGTTTCAAGACCCATTTTACTCTCAACAAATGTCAGATGGTACACTCAAAGTATTTGCGTATCTTCTGATGTTGGAAGATCCATCACCACCACCATTTTTGTGTATCGAAGAACCAGAAAATGGACTTTATCATAAACTTTTAGAAACTCTAGCTAGAGAATTTCGAGAACACACTACAGGTCAAAAAGGTGGATCACAAATATTTGTGACAACACATCAACCATATTTTGTAGATGCCCTTGAACCTGAAGAAGTTTGGATATTAGAAAAGGGCGAAGATGGATTTGCTAAAATTAAGCGGGCTAGTGAAGATTCTTTGATTAATAATCTTGTTTCTGAAGGGTTGCCCCTGGGTGGACTTTGGTACAGTGACTACTTGGACGCAAGGTGAATATATGCACTTTGAGATATTAGTTGAGGATGTTTCCGGCAAAACTACTCTTGAGATTCTTGTTCCAAAAATTATTAACCCCGAACAACACACATTTAATATTCATGCTTATAAAGGAATAGGGCATATTCCTAAAAATCTCATATCTAATTCTGATCCCAAAAAACGAATTTTGCTCGACCAATTACCGCGACTTATTCAAGGCTATGGTAAAACATTTGCCAGTTATCCTCCTAATTATCACGCTGTTCTGATCATTATTTGCGATCTTGATGACAGATGTTTGAGTGTTTTTCGCCAAGAATTACTTAATGTTGTAGACTCTTGTGAACCGAAACCAAAAACGCAATTTTGCATCGCTATTGAGGAAGGCGAAGCATGGTATTTAGGTGATTTAGCAGCAGTAAAGGCGGCTTATCCAACTGCTAAACCAGCAATCCTAAATTCATACACCAATGATGATATTTGTGGCACATGGGAGAAGTTAGCCGACGCAGTATATCCCGGTGGTTGTCAAAAGTTGTCTAAACTTCCTTATCAGGTAAGGGGGAGAGAGAAAACAACTTGGGCGGAAAAGATATCTCCTTTTATGGACATTGATAATAATCAATCATTAAGCTTCTGTTATTTTCGAGATCAGCTTCGACGGTTAAGTGGGCAGTAAAGCAAGAAATGGCAATAAAAAACCCTGGCGAAACTGACCAGGGTTGATTAGGAGAAAATTTGAATGACGATTAGATACAAATACCGAAGCGGGAAATTTTAGCTAACCCCCAAAGTAATTAGAACTATAGAAGTTAAAAGTAATATTGCTACTGCGCCTTGAAAAGCATACTTATTTTGTTGTGCCTTACTAGGAAATTCTGCGTGGTAAAGTTTTGGTTCTTTGGCGTAGTTGTTAAGAATGCCTTTTTCATCCGTTGTGGTATACATAATTTTTTTCTTTGGTTTGTTACTTTATGTAAACTAATATAACAAGATTGTTACAAAGTGTCAATAGAACTTGACAAAAAAATAATAGATGCTACTGATAAGACCCACTTACAGCAAATTGTCATCAAACCCGGAAGAAGAACCCCACCCCCAACCCCCTCTCCGCAAGCGATGAGGGGGCTAAGATGTACCTTATATGATTGGAAATCGCTGTATCTGGAATCAGAGAAGATATCCTTATTTAGCGGGTCAAGCTTTTCATATAGGTCAAAATTTTTATCAATTAACCTAAGCAAATTTTTATTAAAGTTAATCCGATTCGCTCCCTGATTGCTGATAATTTAGTGAAAGGAATCCCTTGGTGGTCTGATTTTTGGGAAAAATTGGTAATAGAGGATTTACAAGGATATTTATTTAACCAGTTGTTTTTCAATCGAGAAGGATTCATCATAATGGCAGAGAATAGTGAAGAAGATAAGCAGCATCTTATTTTTATTAAGGTATTTCAGCAAGCAATGAAAGGAACCTTTGCTAAAATGTATGCCAAAGTAGAGGCAGGAAAAGACCCTCCAATTAAGAAGAAGGTTGAACGATTAAGGGCAGAACTAAATTATTGTTATGATGACTTGTCATTTAAGGAATATTTGTCTGATTTTTTAGTAAGAGGGGGATTAAATAAGTATTTTAATCAGCATCAAGAAGAAATTTCACTACTCATTAAAAAAACACCTTGGCAAGAATTAATAATTTGGTCATTGTTAGCGATCGCTAGTTATAAACCCAAGGATAAACCCACCATTATTGATGATAGTTCATTACTAAACAATCAACAACTAGAAGAAATGTATCCTTTCTGTCCCGATAGTTTGGTATTTCAACGGACAACTCATTTTGCTTCATATATTTCCTATTGTTTTGAATATTGCGATCCTCAAAGTAAGGCAGCAAAATTTACACAAGAGTTTATAGATGAAGTGGAATGCGGACAGATTGACCCCAGTACATTATGGATTGGGGGAGCAATTGTTAAGGATTTACAGCAATTGGATAATTTTGATAATTCCCCTTTTAAGAAGGCGCATATTTATCGTAATCGAAATGAACTGATTGAAGCCTTGAAAACAGTCATTAAAAGAGACTTGGGGTTAGAAAAATCAAAATGATTGCGCCATTAATTCTCTATTTGGATGTTCCATTTGCGACTTTTAGGGAATCCCATGCAAGGGAAATGGGAAAAACCTATCCTGTGCCTCCTCCAGCAACAGTGTATGGGATGTTGTTATCTTTGGTAGGGGAAACGGATGTCTATCGCCACTGTGGGGTAGAATTGGCGATCGCTATGTTATCTAGTCCCAAAAAGTCACAAATTTTGCGTCAAATGAGAGGGTTTAAGAATACTGATTTTAGCCATCCAGAGAATGTTATTCCCTGTTATCAAGAAATTTCGTCTAATCTCAAGTGTTTAATTTGGGTTCGTTCTGATGAGGAGAAGATACAACCAAGTTTAAGGGAGAGGATACAGTTAGCGTTTGACCATCCTGACAGAGTAAAACGGTTTGGTTGTTTATTTTTGGGAGAAAGTGACCAGTTGATTAAAACGCTCAAAATTGTTTCGGAAGATTATCTAAAAGGGGTGAGACAATAGATAATTAGGGATAATAGAGGTAGGTTAACCTTACCCTATTGGGTTGATCATATGGGGTCAAGAAATACCCGATTTTTGAGGTATCGGATTGAGGAATTACCAAGTTTACCACCTCCTGATTTGGCGTGGACGATGATTCAATCTCCAAGTTGAAACCTCAGTTATTAGTGATTCGTGGCTTGATGCTGTTAGGCGTTGCTCAAATATCGAGATAAAATTACTGACTGCGATCGCATAAATTCTTGCTGTAGTATAACTTTTCCATGCCTAGTCCCTTGCTATGTCCTAAGTAGGTGAACAGAAAAATTTAAAGGTATATAACGGTATGTAAAGTTGTCTCAATGCGAGATTCTGATTGAGTTTCAGCCATTTTACAAAACGCAATACCCCTCATTTTTATGGCTCTTCGGTACTTGTTATGCTAAATTATTTTTTTAAATCCCAAGATCCCTGTTATATAAGGATTTTACATTAATTTATTGGTTATTTTGACAAATTTGGTATCAAAAACAATAAAATCCTTTATTTATATGGGTTGTGGGGTAAATAAACTCATATTTGGCATAACAGGTACGGAAGAACCACTTAAATTAGAGCAAATAGACAAGCTAAAAGTTTGGCTAGATGACTTTAGACCCTTTGACACAACAATGATCGCGGAACTCAAAAAGCTGTATGATGTCCGCTTTACTTATAACTCTAATGCCATTGAAGGGAATACTTTAACTCAAAGTGAAACCGAGTTAGTGTTAACTAAAGGAATTACAATTGGGGGCAAGACTCTCGATGAACATTTAGAGGTGATTGGACATAAAGAGGCGATTGACTATATTGAGAGTTTCGCCCAAAAAGATACAGAAATTAATGAATGGGAAATTAAACAAATTCACAATCTAATTCAGCTTTTTGGTTTGGTTTGTGATTCTGCTATCAGTTCGTTGGTGGAAACTTTAAGGTTATTGGTGACTGCTAGGAGTAGCAGGGAAAAGGGGCAGGTTTTTTATCAGGAAATTACTGATTTTATTGATAATATAGGAATCCGGTTTGATTCCTGATAGCGAAGCGTGGCGTTAGCCATATTTACTTGTGTGGTCAGGGAACAGGGAACAGGGAACAGGGAACAGGGAACAGGATAAAATAAAAGTATTAGCCATTACCAATTATAAAGAAAATGATTGCCGCTAAAGACAACAACCCCCACCTAACCCCCGAAGAATACTTTGCATGGGAAGAACAGCAACTAGAAAAACATGAATATATCAACGGTCAAGTTTACGCCATGAGCGGCGGTAGCATCAATCATGGTCGTATCGCCATCCGCTTTACTGCCACGTTTGACAGCCACCTAGAAAATACAGGCTGTATCACTGGAAATTCTGATATCAAAGTTAAGATTGTTGGCACTAATAACTACACCTACCCAGATGTTAGCGTCACCTGCGACGAACGGGACAAAACCAGCACCCAATATATTACCTACCCCTGCTTAATTGTTGAAGTTCTTTCCAAAAGTACCGAAGCCTATGACAGAGGTGGTAAATTTAGAATGTATCAAAATAACTCAGCTTTAATAGATTATCTGCTAGTCAGTTCCACCAGTATGGAAATTGACCTTTATCACAAAAATGATGCAGGAGACTGGTTAATTATCAACTACAAACCAGGTGACACCATCCAACTTAAAAGCATTAATCTTAACTTTCCCCTTGAACAAATCTATCGCGGTTTAAATCTTGAACCAGAGAATGGGGAATAATAAAAGCATTACCTAACTAATTACCTATTATCTATTAAGGAATGTGGATTAAATAACTTACAATTCTAAATGTTGTTGTGGTTTAGCATTAGCAACAGTGTTAACACTGTCGAAAATAACACCTTTACAAGCCCGACTTAGATGTGGAAACAGCCGATGCTCAATCGGATTGTACTTAGAAGTAATATCAAGTCTGGAAAATTGAACGATTTTTGATGCTAAGTAATTGGACAAAAATATTTACAGTCATTGAGAGCGAAGGGAAGCAATGACAACCCTTGCGATTGCTTCATTTCACTTCGTTCCATATGGCTAACGCCACGCAACGCTTACGCAATGACATTGTGGAATTAATTCTGTCTCACTACTTATGATCACACTTTCCTTGCACCTCATTTATCTTTCATACAGATAAAACTCTTCATGCGTCTGGGTTGTAGGTTTATTCAGCAAGCCCTACCTATTAGCTTCAAAAACTAAACCCATAACTCTGCCGGATTGTGTTGGAAGCATAAGCTTGCCGTCGCGGTAAAATTATGGGTAAGGTCACAAACTCCTATACAAGAGTAGATTTTTTAAAATGGGCAGTACCAGACTCGAACTGATGACATCCTGCTTGTAAGGCAGGCGCTCTACCAACTGAGCTAACCGCCCGTTTCTTTCACTCAATTAATATAGCATAGCTTTTCTAAATTTTGCAAGTCTTTTGAGAAAAATTTTTTTGCTCGATGGAAAAGGCTGATGGGAATGGAATTGAGCTATACTGACTCAGGATTTCACTGTTAATTTTATATTTTTAATTTTCCTAAGATGCCCTCTGGTCAAACGCACGATCGCATTACTATTTGGTCTATGCCTGTGGTGGCGGGTGTAACGCTGGGTTCCACTCACAGCAGTAATATGACTTTGTTGGTGGCGGGTGGGTTTATGTTTGGGGGGCTAATGTTTGGTCCTGATTTAGATATTTACTCCCGTCAATTCCAGCGTTGGGGTTTTCTGCGGTGGATTTGGCTACCTTATCAAAAAAGTCTGCGCCATCGGTCTTTTTTATCTCACGGTCCGATTATTGGTACAACATTAAGAGTGGTGTATCTGACGACTTTTTTGGCGTTGGTGGCGATTGTGGTTGTGATGATTTTCGCCAAGTTGGGAAATGTGGCTTGGAACTGGGGGGAACTGTGGGGGACTGTGGGGAAGACCATCTATATGTATTATGGAGAATTTTTTGCCCTCTTTGTCGGCTGTGAACTCGGTGCAATGAGCCATTCTTGCAGTGATTGGACTGTTTCTGGTTATAAGCGCTTTCAAAAACAGGGTATTCAAGGTTTACTCCCTCGTGGCAAAATTAAGAAACGTAAAGTTAGCTCCAGTCGTCGCAGTGTCAAAAAGCGGTAAAAAGATGGAAATTAATCAGACTTTAGAGGCGTTACAAGAGTTAATAAATGTGGTGGCGAAATTGCGATCGCCTTATGGTTGTCCTTGGGATTTAGCACAAACCCCATCAAGTCTAACTCCCTATGTGATTGAAGAAGCCTATGAGGTGGTAGACGCAATTCAAACCGGAGATAAAAAGGCTATTGCTGAAGAATTAGGTGATTTATTATTACAGGTAGTATTACAGGCGCAAATTGCCAGTGAAGCGGGTGATTTTTCTCTCCAACAAGTAGCTGAGGGCATTTCTCAAAAGTTAATCCGTCGTCATCCTCATGTATTTGGTGATGTGACTGTAGCAAGTATGGAAGAGGTACACAAAAATTGGGAAACCATCAAAGCTGCGGAAAAAGGCGAAACTATAGAAACCCAAAAACTCAGTGATCAATTGAATCGTTATCGCCGTAGTCTTCCGCCATTAAATGCAGCTATGAAGATATCTGAAAAGGCGGCTAAGGTTGGTTTTGAGTGGAACAATGTAGATGAAGTTTGGGGTAAATTTCATGAAGAGTTAGGGGAATTTCAACAGGCTTTAGCTGAAGAAACCAAAGAAAGACAAGAATCCGAATTAGGTGATTTACTATTTGCCATTATTCAAGTTGCCAGATGGCACAAACTTGATCCTAGTGCGGGTTTACAAGGGACAAGTCAGCGATTTATTCAACGATTGCAAAAAATGGAGGATGTGATTGAACGTCCGTTGACAGATTATAGTTTAGAAGAATTAGATGCCCTGTGGCAACAGGCTAAAGCCCAACTTGGTCACTAGGTGCTAAATAGCAATTGGTGATGTATTTGCGTGAGATAAATTAATATTTAGAACACATCTGAAAATAAATAATTGAGGGTATTTCACCGCTGGGGAGGTTTCTCAACACATTCAGGCGATCGCCTATAGTAATCAAAGCACATTTTAGAGATCAGGGAGAGTTTTATGCGTAAAAATTTTGCAGAACTTTTTCGTCAAGAAGTCCGTAAACGTAAGCAGCAAAAGAAAAAACAAATAGTCCTAATAATCGGAGTTAGTTTACTAACTCTGTTCTTAATTATATGGTTTATCTACTTATGGTTGCAAGGAAAAATAATCCTCAGAACAGCCCATTTAACTACTAGCATGATTCCGAACTTAATAACAACCGTCATATTAATTTTGGCAGTTGTCATTATTTTTCGTACCATTAAACATCCGTCATTCAGAAAGTATTGTCAGTCATTACAACTTGAGAAGTTTAGTTACTGGAAAAATCTAAAACATAAAAAGTTAACGGGTATTTCAGTATTAATAGTTTTGATTCACTATACTAATCCCTATGGATGGGGTAATTTAGTCAGTTATCTAATACACAGACCCAAACCTCCTCAAGTAAAGACAGCCTTGCTCCAGAAGAATTATACAACAATTCATCCACTTATTGCTAATATGCCATCTAGTGCGGAAAAAAACATCCAATCAGTGGCTAAGTATATTGTTGAAAATGAGCCAGATTCCTATTTAAGAATTAAAGCTGTACATGACTTTGTGATTAATTGGCTTACTTATGATGAAGAAGCTTGGAATAAAGGCATAAGACATCCCCAAGACCCACAAACAGTTTTTGACACTCGCAAAGCAGTTTGCGAAGGATATGCACGTCTTTTCGAGGCATTAGCAAGACAAATTGATGCCAATGTTGTTTACATTGAAGGAAGAGTTCGTCTAGATCTGATCCAAGATTCAATTCCTTTTTGGAAAAAACTTATTGAGTCTAAAGATAGTTTGACAGGTCACGCTTGGAATGCAGTTGAGATTGAAGGGAATTGGCAATTTGTTGATACAACCTGGGATGATGATGTTACTTCATATAGATCAGATTATCTGATGCGGTCCCCCAAATTAATGATCGAAAGCCATTTTCCTGATCAAATAAATTTGCCGCTTTTACATTTTTTAAATTGGCAGCTTTTACCTTTTTCTGAACAGAAAAATAGAGATAGCTTTGAAAAACAGGCTCTCGACCGTCCTATAAAATTTACCCACAATTACCAAACTCCAGACAGATATGGACACCGATAACTTTAGTGTTTATTTCCTGTTTTATCCCAATATCAAGTTAACACTTGAGAAAACAAATTTCTCAAACTCCCTAATGAGAAAACCTCAGCCATTGATGTTTTTTATTTATGGTTACTAACTCAAAATCTGAAGTGTAGCTTCATCAAATACTAACCCTCGACGGGCAAAATATTTATGAATGTTAATTTGCACAAATAAATCTTTTAGTTCTTCGGCAATTTCAGTTGGCGGATTTCCTGATAAAGCAATTGCAATTAAATGTTCTGCACTGTGAATTTCTCCACAGTCAATTGCTAAGGTTGCGGCACTACGACACAATATCGAGCGGGTTGGTTCTGCCGCAAAATTATCTGCTATTATTTCTGCTGCTAGTCTTTCTTTTTCAAAAGCTTGTCGGGATAATTGAGAAGCTAAATCTAAATTACTTCTAAGTTTAGCAACTTGTGCCATTTCGGCTAAATCCATAGCTTGTTGATGTAACTCTTGAATCTGACTCATTTTTTGACTATGAACGCTAAAGGGTTACTGAATTCAACCTTGGCGTGCAAGACTTGTACTGAGCTTACCGAAGTATGCCCGCACCACAAGATTTTTATCATTAATATCTGTAACTTATAATATCGGAAACTGCTGTAAAGCGATCGCTAAATCAATTCATAACGATTCTATCCAGTTGCAGCGACGCTGAAAACAATTACCAGTAGTATGGCCATTGCACTTACTTTTCTATGTTTTGTGACCCCCGGCCAAATTGCTTACGGACAGGGGTAACAGTGAGAATCTAACTAAGCATGACGTTGACTGACTAAAACCTGATGAGAATATTCAAAATCATCATTAGTAATTCTGATATCAGCCGGATTTGTCTGTCCTTGCCCTCGGAAACGGCGAATAGCTTCCACAGCAGCTTGATTGCACAGCAATACTAAATCAGCGCCATTCCAGCCTTCTGTGACTTCAGACCAATAGGTTAAATTTACATCTAACAATGGTCGTCCCTGAGTATACACTTGCAAAATATCTAAACGACTAGCTAAATCAGGTAAATCTACCTTAAGTTGTAAATCCAACCTTCCTGCCCGTAATAAAGCAGAATCAAGAGCATCAGGACGGTTTGTAGCCCCAATGACCAGAATACTTGCACCAGCCTCTACACCATCCAACTCAGTAAGTAATTGCCCCACTACCCGGTTACTCACACCAGAATCACCGCTGTAAGTTCCCCGTGCTGGAGCTAAGGTATCAATTTCATCAATGAATATGACACAGGGTTCTGCTTGTCGCGCCTTAGCAAATAATTCCCGTACCGCTTGCTCACTAGCACCTACCCAACGGGTAAGCAACTCTGGTCCATTGACACCAATAAAATTAGCCCTGGCCTGGGAAGCCACAGCCTTTGCTAATAGAGTTTTGCCAGTTCCCGGTGGTCCCCATAGCAAAATCCCCTTGGGAGCTACGGCTTTGGTTTGGAGGTAAAGTTCTGGATAAAGCAACGCCCCTTCTACTGATTCTCGCAAGGTTTGTTTAATCGTTTCTAAACCACCAATATCGTCCCACGCCACTTGAGGAACTTCAACTTCAACGCTGCGAAGTACAGCCGGCTTGATTTCCTTTAGCCCTTGTAAAAAATCAGTTTGATTAACCGTCATGTTTTCTGGAGCTTCCACTTCTATGGAAGGAACTTGACGACGGAGGGCGGTATAAGCGGCTTTTTGACAAACGGCCTTCAAATCAGCCCCCACAAATCCCACCGCCCGCTCGGCGATAAAATCCAGGTCAACCGTATTATCCAAGGGCATGGGGCGGGTGAGAATTTGCAGAATTTCTTTGCGGCCGTTGATGTCAGGAATGCGAAACTGCACTTCTCGGTCAAATCTTCCCGGTCGTCGCAGGGCTGGGTCAAGGTGGTCAGGGCGGTTTGTAGCCGCGAGAACAATCACCCCTGGGCTATGGGAAAAACCATCCATCAAGCCTAATAATTGGGCAACCAGACGCTTTTCAACTTCCCCTTCTACGGCACTACGGTCTGGGGCGAGGCTATCAATTTCATCAATAAAAATAATACAGGGAGCATTTTTGGCGGCTTTTTCAAAGATACCGCGCAGTCTTTGTTCCGCTTCACCGTAATATTTACTGATGACTTCTGGACCAACAATGGCAATGTAGTTAACGCCCAGTTCTTCAGCTAAAGCCCGGGCGGTGAGGGTTTTGCCCGTTCCTGGCGGACCAACTAATAATACGCCATGGGTGGGTTCTAGTCCTAATTTAGCCAGTAGGTCAGGGCGTTTTAAAGGAATAGCAATCAGTTCCTTGAGTTCTTTAAGAATTTCGCTCAGTCCACCGATATCTTTAAGAGCAATACCTGAAGTAGGATCGGGAGGAACAACTGGATCTGAGGGACCTGCACCAGAAGCTGGGGGGGATTGAGTGTTCATCCGACTTGTACCCACATCATTACCCATACTGCCCATATTACCCCCCATATTACTGGTACGAGGGATATTTCCTGTTCTGGGAATACTGCTTAGGGGTCGGGAGCTAAACTGGACATTGGTCTTGATTTCTCCGTTTTCTGCTTTTTCTTCCAGAGCTTTTACCAGTTCCACTAACTGCTCAAATCCCTTGAATAAATCACTCATCAGATTCCTCCAAAAATTGACTCTAAAAAAACCATTGTTTCTTGCAATACCTTGTCCATTTTTTGTAGGTCGGGTTAAGCGACAGCGCAACCCGACGCTCATGTTGGTTTATGGCTGATGCCTCCGGCGAGCGCAGGGATACGCCACACTTCGTGAACGTACCTCAACCCAACCTACAAATCAAGACTTTTTTCGATTTGGACAAGGTATTGTTCTTGGCTACATTATCCACTTAAAATAAAAGATTGGCGGCACCTTGAATTCTGGCCATGGGTTCGACAGATCTGGGTAACTTAGGTAAGCGAATAATTGTTTGCTGTGAAAATAAGCTGCTCTCAATCTCTACATCTTGAGTGTAGCGATTTTGTACCACATAACGCTGTTGAATTCCTATGGTTTTTAGAGATTCTGTTAAGCGAATATGTTCAGCTATAATTGCCGCTTCTCCCTGAATTACACCCACAAATTGGGTATGCTTTGGGTTTTTTAATTTCTTCTGAGCTTTAACCACTTGTTGGCGCAGATTTCGCAACCGCCCAATGAAATCAACTCGACCTAAGACATTCTGATATTTCATCCATAACTTAAATATCCAAGATAACCAATCTCCTAATGCAGTTGGCATTTCCAAAAATTGCAGAAGATGACCTGTGGGTGCTGTATCTAGAATAATCAAATCTTGCTGGTTGCTGTCTAATAAATCCATGATGGTGATTAGAGATAGCATCTCATCAATACCTGGTAAAGCTTGAGACATAATCTGCCGCCAAGCCTCTGGAAGATAAGCAATATTTATGGTTGTTTCCGTCTCTGTTCCTTCACCACTAATCATATCCGCCAATTCCCAAAGATAATCGGCACGAAATTGATCTAATATTTTCTCAGCATTAATTTCCTGTCCACTTAAATTGGGAGCTAATAATTTTGGTTCATGGCCTAATTTTTCACCAAAAGCATCTCCCAAGGAATGAGCAGGATCTATGGAAATTACGCGAATGTTTTTATCAGGATAACGATTAGCAAAAGCCCAGGCCATGGCTGCTGACACTGTGGTTTTACCAACTCCTCCTTTGCCACCGACAACAATCAATTGACAGCCTTCCGCTACAAAATCAGTAAAGCTAGGTAGAATTTTAGTCGGCCATTGAATTGGTGGTGGAGAAGCGAGTTCCACTTGATCAATATTTTGAATTTGTCCTGCTAGATTATCTAATGCTAACCCACCTAAAGGTGGGAATTGCTGTTGTGGTACTATGAAAACGGGTTTTTTTGGGGAAATTTTTAGGAATTTATTGATGAAATTTTGCTGTTCTGCATAGCGGTCTAGCTCTGTATCTGAATTTGCCAAAATTCGATTGATTATTATTCCCGCATAGGGAACATCTAGGTTTTTTAAACTTTCTATGAATCGCTCGGTTTCGGCAAAACACATAGGTTCGGAAATGGCGACAACTATACAACCTGTAAATTGATTATCCTGTAGCAGTCGTCTCCCTTCTGCTAATTGAAATTTTAGATCAGCCAAAAAGTCATCAACTTCATCAAGAGTATAGTTTTTTCTGGTCAAAGTTTCTGTGATCACCTGATGCTTTTTTTGGAATAACTCTAATGAATTTAAAATCACATCTAAGAAATCTTTCAATCGCAATAGGTTTAAGGTATGACCAGAAGGAGCCATATCAACTACTATGCGATCTACTTTTTTTTCAGACAGTAGACGTTGGATTTCTAGTAACCCCATTAATTCATTTAAACCAGGCCAGTTCAAATCCCAAACTGGGGCTAAATCTTGTCCGTCTGCTAGACTTCCCCGCTCAACCAGTAGTTCTAAAAATTCGCTATATTTGGCCTTAAATTCTAAGAGCAGTTTTTCAGCATCTAAAGCCTGAACACTCAAATTAGGCAAATCTGTTAATGGTGAAGCATAATCTTTCACTTCTACCAGTAATACATCTCCTAAAGAATGTGCCGGATCTGTAGAAAGTAACAAAATTGTTTCTTCTGGGAACTGTTTTGCCCAATAACGAGCAAAACTGCAAGAAGTGGTAGTTTTGCCAACTCCACCTTTGCCGCTAAACATGACCAAATTAAGTGAGTCGTACTGGTTCATAATAAAGTTAAAAAATTAACGAAAAGACTAAGTAAGTAGGTCGGCGGAAAAGTTTATAACTATGTAAGGAAAAGTTAAGAAGGAGTATGTTTGTTGAATTTAATACGTTTTGTACTTATCTTGCTCACGAGTTAAAAATACCCTTAAACGAGCGCCCATATTTTAATCACCTCAGTAGATTTATTTTCCGTATTTACTTATCTTTACATAGTTTGGTTTCTTTGCGCCGACTTACTTAATAAATAATCATTAAATAAAGTGGTAAGGAGGAAGACAATCTCCTAAAAGTAGATCCCACCTTGGACAAGCTTTCTGCCAGGTTAAAAACTGTTCTAAAAGTAAGGTCTTATCTTGACAACTAACTAAGAGGTAAATCTGTATTTGTTCCTCTTGTTCTTGAACAACAACGGGTAATTGATTAACTTTGGTGATTAAATCAATAAGATTTTGTTTTTCTGCTGCTTGAGCAATACTAAAGTTATTTTGGTTTTGATAGCGTTGCTTTTTAGCTAAGAAATAATCCTTACCTCCCCCTTCAGATGGTACTATTTCTTCTATCATTCGTGGGATCAATTTTAAAGTAAATTCGTTTTTACCATTGATCTTTTCTAGCTTATTCTGATATTCTTTTTCATGGGATTTTAAATGGTTTAGCAGATTATTTGTAGAAGTAAAATAAGTTCCAAACCGCAAGGGTAAAACTGTAATCTGTTGAAAAAGGTCACAAATTACTCGATCATGATGTAAAGCCATTTGGATAATTTTTTCATCATTATTTTCGAATGATTCTAAAAATATCCCCGGTTCGACAATAGCCGCAAGTTCAGTACCATTAATTAGCACTACTTGATTAGCAGCACCCTGTGGCAAAATCAAGGGAGAGCTAGGTATTTCCAAAAAAGCATAAGTGTAGAGATTTTCTAATTCCATATATTTCACCTAGATAAAAATATTTGCTGTTACGAAGTACCTAAAGTTCATATTCATTGAAATAAGGGATAAATTTTTTTCCAGATAATTTGGGGATTTACAATTACAAAAACTTGGTTATAATGATAAAAAATATTCAGGTATTTTTCATGAAAACAGTTAGTAATCGCAGTATTAGCAGAGCTAAAATTAGCACAATGCCTCGGCCTAAGTCTGATGCATCAAGTCAATTGGATCTTTATAAAATGGTGACGGAGAAACAACGTATTCAGCGAGATATGTATTCTATTAAAGAACGAATGGGTTTACTTCAACAACGCTTATATATCCTCAATCAACAGATAGAAGCGACAGAAAAAACGATTCATAAATTGCGTCAACCTCACTCAAATACTGCTCAAAATATAGTGCGTTCAAATATTTTTGTTGAGTCGAATAATTACCAAACTTTCGAGGTTGAATATTAAGATCTTAAATCTTGATAAATTTGGCAAAATATGAACACATTTTCCACATTTGACCCGCGAAAGCGGGTTCTTTATGATCAACTTAAACTTCATCTAAACATTGTACTAGTACAGAACGGCGTAAATAAACCAACCATTCTTAATCGCTAAAAAGTAGCCGAGACAGGCTTTTTAGGTATTTTTAATGGACGTTCGACTGCTCTCACACCTAAATCTCAGTCGAGCCGTTGGTTGACTAACGCTATTCTGTACTAGTTATATAACCATCCTATTTGAATTTTACTCAATATACTTAGATTGTAACACCGATCAGGAAAGGCTTGGACTTTCTCAATTTTTCAACAATCAAATAGGATTCCTATAGGATAATTCCCAATTACCGTTTTCTAAGGGTTTTGAAGATAAAAAGAGGTGGCTTACTTGCGCCCATCAATCCTAAGGTAACAAGACGAGATGTTGATCTTTATTAACTTCTGCTGTGAATTGAGGTGGATATTCAAAGTCTTCCTGTTCAGCTTCTAATTCTAAGCGTGCTTCCTCTTGTTCAGCTTCTAGTTCCAAGCGTGCTTCCTCTTCTAAGGCTTGAATTTTTAAAAGAATCTCTTCTTCTTGAATCTCGAATTCTTCCTCACCAATTTCGCCAATATCAAAGGAAAGTTGCAAGCTTAATAATTGTTTATGCAAATTTTCTTGGGCATCAAATTCAGTGTTAGTCCGCTCTTGGATTTGCTCTGCAATCCAGACAACTCCATTCAGAGGACCCATAATGGGCAGTAGTAACAGTTTCGTCAGCATCGTAATAACTCCTATGAATCAAGCTGGGCAAATGTGTAGGGAGCAGTAAAATTGTTGTAGCGAATACGTAAGCGATCGCCAAATTTCTGATCAATCACTTCAACACGTTCGCTAAATTCAGATTCACTTTCCCAAGGAATCAAAAAGGCTGCATTGTAAATCATTTCTTCCGTCATAGGGTCACTGACTACAATCTCCTGAGCGAAAGGATTTAGCTCCTGAGAGAAAACTTCAATTACAGCTTGTTTGCGGGCTAGAAGATTAACTTCAATTAATTGTCCAATTTGGATGACTTCCTCCATACTCAACTTTTTGCCTTCCATGTTGTCGCGCTGCTGCTTCAAATCCTAAATTTATGATTGATAAATTGGGATTACATTGGTTTTGATGTCAAAACTAAACGTAATTTAGCGTGAATAAGATCGATTTGAGCGATACCTAAATCTATCTCACCATCTACAACAATTCCAGTATTTAAAAGTCGATCTAATAGCTCTAATACAGAAGGACGACTACTGGGTTGACCTGGATAATAAGAACCGGAAGATGGTAAAAGAGTCCCAATCTCTCCCAAATTTATATTCAAATCTGCCGGGTCAACCTCAAACATCTCACACAAATGTAAGATTTGTTCTTCTAACTTTTGCAGACTGTCTGCTGCCCGTTCTAAGTCAGGTTCACTCAGTAAATCCTCTTCCATGCGCCGAATTACTTGAGCTTCCATCAACTGACGCACCAATTCCAATACAGTCAAAAGTAAAGGAGCTAAACCCGCTTCATTCTTGGGTTTAGAAGCAATGGTCAGTGAATTATTGAAGTTTTCAGCGGGAGTGCAAACCATTTTTATGATGCAACCTAAAGTTTTAAATGTCTTTGATGCAATTTGACTATTAAAGTTTCAAGAGTTTCAGATAGTTCAAGCCTGGATAGTTTAGGTTAGACATCAATCGCTGGATCTACGGATGATGAACTTTCTTCACTGGTTTGAGCTTGAAAATCGAGAATTTCCACGGTTGAACCCAAAGGTGATGAACTTTCTTCACTGGTTTGAGCCTGAAAATCGAGAATTTCCACGGTCGAACCTACAGGTGATGAACTTTCTTCACTGGTTTGAGCCTGGAAATCGAGAATTTCCATTGATGTATTTAAATATGGTGGAGTTCCCCCACTGGATTGAGCCTGAAAATCTAGAACTTCAATTGGTGTATCTACAGGTGATGGAATTTTTGCACTGGTTTGATACAAATCATCTTTAACATCTGCTGCTAAGGGGATTTCCTCTTTCACACTAGAAGATGTCAGTGAATTTAGCTTTGCCTCTAGACTCTCTAGACGATGCTGAAGTTGTTGATTTTCTTCAACCAAACGTTGAGCCTTAGTGCTGAGATAAGGATCGCTTTCCCACCAATTGATGCCCATTTCCTTGGCTTTATCCACAGAGGAAATTAACAAGCGAATCCGAATATGTACAAGTTCGGTGGATGCGATAGATATAGAAATATCGCCAGCAATCACAATACCCTTATCTAAAACCCTTTCGAGAATGTCCGCTAAAGTCGAACCTTGGGTAGATGTGTTAATAGTTCGACTTGAGTTAGTCTGAGGACGTGTTGGCAGCATTGGGGTAGAAGTCACAAATAATTCAACTCTTGAATGGTATAGGACTCATATCTATCTGACTTTACAGACTAAAAATTCCTGCTCTAAAGAAAATAAAGCATTGATTATTAGTTGGCAAAAATTAACTTTTTTTTGCATTTGCGCTAGTGGTCTGTCAGGCTAAAAATTGTGATTTTGAGGGAAAATAGAGAGCCTATAAACTATAAACCTCATCAACAAATAGAAATTTGACAGACCAATAGTCTTGGATTTTTGGAAATAATTTTTAACCCTTAGGCTTTGCCCAGGTTTAAAGCCGAGCAGAGTTGAGGCTTTAACTTTTTCGATAGGTTGCTTCTCAACATTTATTGAGTTACACCTATTTCCTTAATATTATATCAAATATTCGGCAGAAAAACTGACCAAGAAAGTGTTCATTCCGCAGCTCAATCGCTGGATCTACAGGTGATGAACTTTCTGCACTGGTTTGAGCCTGGAAATCGAGAATTTCCACGGTTGAACCCACAGGTGATGAACTTTCTGCACTGGTTTGAGCCTGGAAATCGAGAATTTCCACGGTTGAACCTACAGGTGATGAACTTTCTGCACTGGTTTGAGCCTGAAAATCGAGAATTTCCACGGTTGAACCTACAGGTGATGAACTTTCTGCACTGGTTTGAGCCCGGAAATCGAGAATTTCCACGGTTGAACCTACAGGTGATGAACTTTCTGCACTGGTTTGAGCCTGGAAATCGAGAATTTCCACGGTTGAACCTACAGGTGATGAACTTTCTGCACTGGTTTGAGCCTGGAAATCGAGAATTTCCACGGTTGAACCTACAGG
>NZ_LJOU01000052.1:0-41161 GCF_001672085.1 Anabaena sp. AL93
CCCTACTCCCCCTACTCCCCTGCCCCAACAGCGATAGGATATTTTTTATTTGCAAGTCACTAGAGAGTAAATTTCTTGAATGCCAGGGTAACATTATGACCACCAAAGCCAAAAGAATTAGATAAAGCCACCTCGACTACCTGATCACGGCTAGTATGGGGAACATAATCTAGGTCACATTCTGGATCAAGATTTTCGATATTGATGGTGGGGGGAATTTTGTTATGAGCGATCGCCAAAATTGTCGCTACAGCTTCAATCCCACCAGAACCACCTAACAAATGTCCTGTCATGGATTTAGTCGAACTAATCGCCACCTTATAAGCATACTCCCCCAAAGCTTTCTTAATAGCAGCAGTTTCATTCACATCATTAGCTTGTGTACTAGTTCCATGAGCATTGATATAACTAACCATTTCCGGTGTCAGCGCCCCATCTTTTAAAGCTAATTCAATTGCTCTAGCCGCACCTAAACCACCGGGAACAGGCGAAGTCATGTGATAAGCATCACAGGTCATCCCATAACCGACAATTTCCCCATAAATCTTTGCACCACGACTAATGGCGTGTTCCAATTCTTCAAGAATTAAAATTCCTGCCCCCTCACCCATAACAAAGCCATCACGATCACGATCAAAAGGACGACAAGCATGAGCCGGATCATCATTGCGGGTGGACAGGGCGCGAGCAGCCGCAAATCCTGCCACTGACAGGGGTGTAACTGCGGCTTCACAGCCACCGCAAATCATGGCTGTGGCATATCCGCCTTGAATTTGACGAAAAGCATCGCCGATAGAATTAGAACCCGCAGCACAAGCTGTTACAGAGCAGGAATTCGGACCTTTTGCCCCAGTATGAATTGCTGTTAATCCTGCTGCCATATTGGCGATCATCATGGGAATCATGAAGGGACTACAACGACTAGGACCTTTATTAGGATCTAAGTAAATGGTTTGTTGGTCTTCTAAAACCTTAATTCCACCAATTCCCGAACCGATAATTACACCAACTTGTTCAGCGTTGAGATCATCAATTACTAAACCTGAATCAGCAACAGCTTGTTTAGCTGCTGATACACCCAATTGGGCAAACCGATCCATCCGCTTGGCTTCTTTGCGATCTAAGTAAGTGTGTGGATCAAAGTTCTTGACTTCACCCGCAATGCGGCAACTATGTTTAGAAGCATCAAAGGCGGTGATATAGTCAATTCCATTCCGTCCGCTTAATAATCCTTCCCAATATTCGGCTGGTGTGTTACCAATAGGTGTAATCGCGCCCACACCTGTTACAACAACGCGGTTACGTTTATAGTCTATCATGATTGCATTAAATATGGCGAAAAAGCAGCAGGGGGAAACAATTAAGAGGGCTGAGTTCCGAGTTAAGTATTCTTAGTTAAGACTATACTGTTTGCTCAATATTATGGACTTTTGGTGCTTTTTTTGAAGTCAAACTTACAGTTTAGACACTTAACACTCATCTAAGGACGGGTTTATCCAGTTAATTTGTATACTCTTAAAGTATTTGTTTAAACCCGTCAATGCTGAATATAATTTCGTCTATGGAGATGCAGCAACGTGACTAGAGATATAATCAACTACGGCTTGAACAGTTGTAATTTTTTCAGCCGCTTCATCAGGAATGTCGATCTCAAATTCTTCTTCCAAAGCCATGACTAACTCCACTGTATCTAGGGAATCAGCCCCTAGATCTTCCATAAAATTGGCATTTGGTATAACCTTAGCCTCATCCTCTATGCTAAGTTGCTCAACGATAATCTTTTTAACTTTTTCAAAAGTTGCTGCTTGGCTCATAAATAAAAGTCCTTAACAAGTTGCTATGATTTGCTCTAAATGAACAAAGTTTTTTTTGGGCATATACATCTTATCGGAAAGGGTGAACCTGAGTATAGGTTCTATCATTAAAACTGAGGATTAAAGATGAAGGAGATCCTGGAAATGAGAGATAAAGGTTTAATAACCACAGTAACCACCCAATTAATCAATCCTCATCACCTCTAAACAATAAACCAACTATACTTTTATGCTATCTAAACCGCTAAAATACGCTTACTATCCAGGCTGTGTAGCTCAAGGGGCTTGTAGGGAACTGTATATATCAACTCAATCTCTCACTCAAGCCTTGGGTATTGAATTGGTTGAACTGAAAAAAGCCTCTTGCTGTGGTTCAGGGACATTTAAAGAAGATTCTCAACTACTAGAAGATACCGTTAACGCCAGAAATATCGCTTTAGCAGAATCATTAAATCTCCCTTTACTTACCCATTGCAGCACTTGTCAAGGTGTTATTGGTCATGTTGATGAACGATTAAAAGAATGTCAATCTACCAATCCCGATTACGTGAATAAAGTTAATGGTTTATTAGAAAAAGAAGGTTGTTCACCCTATCGGGGGAGTACAGAAGTTAAACATCTTCTTTACGCTTTAGTGACAGATTACGGCTTAGAGGAAATTACCCAGCGTGTCACCAAGAAATTAAGTGGATTAAAATGTGCAGCTTTCTATGGTTGTTATCTCCTCCGCGCTCAGAAATCCATGCCCTATGATGATCCTTTTAAACCCGAAGCAATGGAAAATGTATTTCGGGCAGTAGGGGCGACACCTGTATATTATCGTGGCAGAACTCAATGCTGTGGTTGGCCTTTATCCAGCTACGCGACAACCGAATCTTTCCAAATGGCGGGAAATCACATCCAAGAAGCTTTAAATAATGGTGCTGATTGTATTGTCACACCATGTCCTCTGTGTCATTTGAATTTAGATTCTCGTCAACCAGAAGTAGAAAAGGTAATTGGTGAAAAGTTAGGTTTACCGATTTTACACTTACCCCAGTTAATTGCTTTAGCTTTAGGTGTCAGTCCCAAAGAATTGGGTTTAGACAGACATATTGTGTCTACAAAACCCATTTTAGAAAAATTAGGTTGGTAAAATATCACCGAGAATTTAGAGAATTTAGATCCCCGACTTCTTAGAGAAGTCGGGGATCTGTGGATCACTCATTTTTACCAATCACCGATTTTTGATATTCTTCTTCACTAATTAAATCCTGATTGTTTTCTACACGATCTAAAAATACTAATCCCTCCAAATGATCATACTCATGTTGAAAAATTCTGGCAACAAAATCAGTTAATTCTTGTTTTTGTAAATTGCCATAACGGTCTGTATATTCAACTTCAATTGTTTGATATCTAGGAACTAAACCCCTAATTCCAGGAACACTTAAACAACCTTCCCAATCTTTAACCACTTCTGAAGAATTGGCAACAATTCGGGGATTGATCATTGCTGTTGCTTGCATTTCTGGCGCATGGGGATATCTGGCATTAGGACGGGAAGCAACGATAAATAAACGGTATGATGCTGCTATTTGTGGTGCAGCAATTCCCACCCCATTAGCTTGAGCAACTGAGGTAATTAATTCATCAATGAGGTTTTGAATTTCTTGATTTTGAATATTCTCAACCGCAGCAGCTTTTTGTCGTAATATCGGATTACCTAATTTAATGATTGGTGCTAATTCATTCATTTTCAAATCTCTATATTTTTCTCATATCAAATTTCATTATCGCCGTTTTGACGATTATACCATTGATGATGTGCGATCGCCCTCCGATTGCGTCGCCTTCTACCTCGCACCGTCATGAATGCCGTAAGGTGTTACTTTACGCATTAAAAAAAGCGAGACAAGAAGTGGCTTCCGTGCCGTTCGCTCTTTTCTGTGAAATAATTAGGGCTTGCTAAATAAAGCTAAAACCATTGTAAACTTTACCTATTAGCCGGGAAATATGGCTTACGCCAGTAGATGTCAAGTTGCTATTTCCTAATCCCATAAAACCCATAAAACCACAAAAAAGGATCATGACAATGAGTATAGAATATCATGTCCAACTTATTCAAGCAGGTAACACCCAAACCTTAACAATTCCTCAAGAATTAAACCTATCAACAACAGAAGTAATTATCCGACAAGAAGACGGAAAACTGATCATAGAACCCTATCAGAAAAAATCCCTCCTGGAAATTTTTGCCACCTTAGATGATATTGAAGAAGATTTTCCCAATGTTGATGAAGGATTATTACCCCTAGATAATATTGAACTGTAAAAATGTCTTATTCTTACTTACTCGACACTAATATACTCTCTGATTTTATTAAACACCCAACAGGGAGAATTTTTTCTCAAATTCAAGATGTTGGTGAAGAAAAAATTTGTACCAGTATTATTGTAGCTTGTGAATTACGATTTGGCGCGGAAAAAAGTAATTCATTCCGATTAAAACAAAGAATTGAACTAGCTTTTAGCATTATTCCTGTATTGCCATTAATGGCGGATGTAGATCATAATTATGCCACAATTCGCACACATTTAGAACGTCAAGGAACGCCCATTGGTAGTAATGATTTATTGATTGCTGTGCAAGCGTTCACTCTAAATCTAACTCTCGTTACTGCCAATGTTCGTGAATTTTCTCGCGTTCCTAATTTAAAAGTAGAAAACTGGCTTAAATCTGATTAAGAAAGCTATGAGAAATGAAGAATAAACACAAAAATCACGTGAATTATACTCAACACGGCTTAATTATTTTATTTAAGCGGGTAGGGGTAAAGCAAGAGCTTCATTGGTGTCAACTTAACGTGAAAGCCTTGTAAAATATCAGTTTCACCCTTTCTCGTTCTCATACTCTGTATGGGAATGAATTCTAGAAGGCTCTGCCTTCTATGAAAACAGAGGCAGAGCCTCTGTAATAGCATTCCCAGTCAGAGACTGGGAACGAGATATCATCAGGATTTGAGCTTAAGTTGACACCAATGAAGCTCTTGCTTTACCCCTACAAATCTAGGTTTTTCGTGATTTTATAAAAGTCCATGTCCCAACCGTTTTGAGTATAAAAATTTTGGCGTTGCATAATATGGCGATCGCCATCTGGGCTATTAGCAACGCCAAGTTTTATCAGTTTTGAGAATGTGGGCAGGAAATCCGGGACAACTTACTAAATATCAATTTTCTTTGTTAATTGGTAAAGGTGCAGGTTTAACTAAAAATTGAGAAATTTTGCCATTACGCTCTACTTGCACTTGTAAAGGAATGCCAACTTGACTATTTTCTACTATTCTTTGCACCTCATCAACTTTCAAAACGGGTTGATTATTCATACTTTTGATCACATCTCCTGGACGTAATCCAGCAGTGGCTGCGGGTGAGTTAGGAACAATCCTCACTAATAGAATCCCTTGATTTGCAGATAAATTTATTTTCTCTCCAAATCGAGCAATGATTTTTTCCTTAATTTCTGGCGTTAATGTTACCATTTGTATGCCTAAATAGGGATGATCAACTCTACCTTTAGCAATTAGTTCTTCGGCAATTTTTTGGGCAGTATTAATAGGAATCGCAAAACCTAAACCTTGAGCGCCTTGAATAATTGCTGTATTCATGCCAATGACTTCACCACGAGCATTTAGTAATGGTCCACCAGAATTACCAGGATTAATTGCTGCATCTGTTTGCAGATAATCAACACGCTTATCACTTGCACCGATATCACTACTAGAACGATCTGTGGCGCTGATAATTCCAGATGTGACAGTATTATTTAAACCCAAGGGATTACCAATAGCGATAACGGCTTCTCCTGGTTGCAAAGTATCCGACTTACCTAAAGCTAGACTGGGTAAATTACTGGCATCAATTTGAATTACTGCCACATCTGTTACAGCATCTTCGCCTAATACTTTACCTTTAAAAGTTCTGCCGTCTTTGAGGGTAACTGTAACTAAATCAGCACCGTCTACAACATGAGAATTAGTTAAAATTTGCCCAGATGAATTAATGATAAATCCCGAACCGCTACCTCTTTCTACTCTTTCTCTTTGTTGAGAAGGGATTCTATTGCCAAAAAAGCCGCGAAAAAAGGGATCAGAAAATTCGTCTGGTGCTTGAGTTGTGACGGTTCTTGTCGAATCAATGCGAACAACTGCACCTCCCACCTTTTGTACTACTTTGACAACAAAGTTAGGATCTCCAGAAGAGGAAAAAATCGCGGGAGGAGCAATTTCTGTAGTGGGTGCAGTGGTTTTGTGTGGTTGTGCATTGCTAGGTTCGATTTCTGTGGTGGTTTTCTTGAGATTCGTACAACCTCCCAGCATGAACACGGCTACACCACACACTGCGAGCCATTTTTTACCCTTATTTCCCCAATTTTGCCCTAAAAATCTAGTATTAATATTCTGCGCTGCTAAGTTATGATTATTAATTTTTATCATGTGATTATTGCTCCGTATTCGTTAGTAGGTGCTAGGATATTAGCTACCGGGTTTTTATCAAAATGATTATAGGTGACACAGAAGTAATTACGAATTAGGAATTAGGAATTACGGATAAAGGTGGCGTTAATGGAAATTCCCATAGATGATTTATGGAATCGTGTATTAGAGCGGTTACAGTTAGAGTTAGCTCCGCCTACCTTTGAAACTTGGATTAAAACAGCTTATGCACAGCAGCTAGAAAATAACTGTTTGGTAATATATGCTCCTAATCCTTTTGCTCGCAATTGGCTTCAGAAGTATTACATTAATACTATTGCTAATGTAGTCCACGATATTGTGGGTTATCCAATAGAGATTTATATTACTGTAGTTGAGGATAAGGGAGTTTCTCATGTGGATAAACCGGAAGTGGAGGGGAAATTACCAGCAATAAATCATATTTTGGCAAATGCTCCCATAAATTCGCAAAAGACTTCAGATTTAAATTCTAAATATGTTTTTTCTCGTTTCGTTGTCGGAGCTAATAATCGCATGGCTCATGCGGCTTCTCTAGCCGTGGCAGAATATCCGGGTAGGGAATTTAATCCGTTATTTTTATGTGGTGGTGTGGGTTTGGGGAAAACTCACTTAATGCAAGCTATTGGTAATTATCGCTGGGAAATCTGTCCTCATTCTAAGATATTTTATGTGTCTACGGAGCAGTTTACAAATGATTTGATTACTGCAATTCGTCAAGATAGTATGCAGAGTTTCCGCGAACATTATCGGGCTGCTGATATGCTGCTAGTTGATGATATTCAGTTTTTGGAGGGGAAGGAATATACTCAAGAGGAATTTTTTCATACTTTTAATACTTTACATGAGGCGGGTAAGCAAGTTGTAATTGCTTCAGACCGTCCTCCTAATCAAATTCCCAGTTTACAAGAACGGTTGTGTTCACGGTTTTCTATGGGGCTAATTGCTGATGTGCAAATGCCTGATTTAGAGACGAGAATGGCAATTCTGCAAAAAAAAGCTGAGTATGAAAATATTCGTTTACCACGAGAGGTGGTTGAATACATCGCTTCTAATTGTACTTCTAATATCCGTGAGTTGGAGGGGGCGTTAATTCGAGCTTTGGCTTATATTTCTATTTGGGGTTTACCTATGACTGTGGAAAATCTGTCACCGATTTTAGGCACTCCTAGTCAGAAAATAGAAACTACTCCTGAGATAATTTTAAATATAGTTGCAGATGCTTTGAATGTTTCTATTGAGGATTTGAAGGGTAATTCCCGTCGTCGAGAAATAAGTTGGGCTAGGCAAATAGGAATGTATTTAATGCGACAACTTACGAATTTGAGTTTACCCAAGATAGGGGAGGAGTTTGGGGGTAAAGATCATACGACGGTGATGTATAGTTGTGAGAAAATTACCCAGTTAAAGGAGAGTGATCAGAGTTTAATTCAAACTTTACACCAATTGAGCGATCGCATCCAAATGGCTACTACCAAAAATAGAATTAATATCGTTGATGTTTTCCACAACCCAAAAAACTAACTTATCCCATTAAAATCTGCACTATTAAGTCCGAATTTTAAGAAAAATATAATAAATGATTAATTTTTATTTAAAATTGCGGTCAAAATCCAATTTTTTGCCGCAAAGCTGTGGAAAACTTTAATTTATTATTTATCAGTTTCATGAAGTATGATGATTTTGGGAAAATTCAGGATAGTTTTTCCACAGTTTTTCCACAGGTAACTATCCAGATTATTTGTTTTTTTATATCATGAGTATTGACAAATGGATGAATTTATGAGTGCTGCAATTTTCCAGGCTAAACAAGGTAGACAAGAAGGGGGAATTCCCATTGGCTCTGTTTTGGTTAAGGATGGTAAAATTTTCGGACAGGGACACAATAAGCGCGTCCAAGATGGTAATCCTGTAACTCATGCGGAGATTGATTGTCTCCGTAATGCGAGCAGAATTGGTAACTACAGAGGTACAATCTTCTACTCTACGTTAATGCCTTGTTATTTGTGTGCCGGTGCTGTGGTGCAGTTTGGGATTAAAAAAGTTATTGCTGGAGAATCAAAAACTTTTCCTGGCGCTAGAGAGTTTATGGTATCTCACGGTGTGGAAGTCATAGATCTAAATTTAGATGAATGTGAACAAATGATGAGTGAATTTATTACAACTAACCCGGAACTTTGGGATGAAGATATTGGGAGATAGGAGGTAGGGGCGCAGGGTCTGCGCCCATTCAGGAGTATGGCTAACGCCACGCTGCGCTATCAGGAGTTCAGGAGGAAGAAGAAATGAATGAAAATTGACACTCTCAGGGAGCCAAGCCACTGAGCTTTACGCTTACCGGATATTCCTGTAAAATTGTCCAAAAACCTATTACCCATTACCCATTACCCATTACCCATTACCTATCACCCATTTATATTGACCCCACAATTAAAATTGAGAAATTAGTGTCAATTTTCTCCAGTTGCGTTATGATGGCGATCGCAAGCCTAAAAACCTTGTCGGCTGGATATTGCCACGACTGTTCAGCTAAATAGCGTTTAGTAGTGGTAATTACCGTACAAAACCGAATTCCCAAGCAGCTTACTCTTGTTATTTATGGTATAGTGGAAAAGTTAGAACTAGCTTTACCAAACTATAATTGCTCTACGCGCAGGTAATAATTGCAAGCGGAAGGCTGTTTTGATCAAGAATTTACACACAAAAATCTGAAATACACCGAGTTTATGATTCAGCAAGTAATTCACCCAATGGTGAAATTGCAGCGCAACGTGCAATCACTCGTAGAATCCAATATTATCAAACCCAATGATAGGATTTGGAAGATTGCCTTACTCTATGGCGATGACTGGCAACATTGGAAACAGGAGTTGCTAGACTTTGGATTTAGCACCCAAGATCCAATTGGCGATTTATTAGCGGTAGAAAAGTGGGACGACGATTAAATATCTAAATTAGATTGGCTATATCTAGGATAGATTTGACGTAGATAAGCTGTTGTGCATTTAATTTGTATAAGTGGAACAGGCATCTTGCCTGTTAAACAAGAGTTCAGAATATTAGGATTATACAATTTAGCTGTGTAACAGCTTACACCTACCTCCAGCAATGATAGAACTTTGTCCTTGTTTTATGGTGGGTGCAATTCTTTCGTCACTCGATTTTGGATTGATGATTTTGGACTTCGACTTCGCTCAGTCGAACGATTTTGGATTAACTCCACCCTCAAGTATAGATATGGAAAATTTTGGATTTAGAATTGACGTTAGCGAAGCGTACGCAGCGCAGCGAGTATTTTTACATTAGTAACTGATACCAAATTTTTTAATCTAAAATCTAAAATTCCCCGTCCAAACACACACTCAAGAATTTTTATTAAGGTAGGTAAATTATGGTTCAAACCTTACCTAAAACCCAGTTAGTAACCTTTGAAGAGTTTATTAAATGGAAACCAGAAGGCGGATTTTATGAACTGCATGATGGGGAAATTATTGAGATGAATCCACCATTAGGAAAACACGAAAGCAGAACCGGGGTTTTAACTATAGAATTAGCTATAGAGTGCCGCCGCTTAAATCTTCCCTATTTTATTCCCAAACAGGCATTAGTTAAACCACCAACAACGGAATCAGCCTATTGTCCAGATGTTTTGTTGATAAATTCCACAAATCTAGTCAATGAACCTCTTTGGGAAAAAAAAGCAACAGTAACTCAAGGTGATTCTGTGCCATTAATCATCGAAGTGGTGAGTAGCAATTGGCGAGTTGATTACTATAGAAAATATAGTGATTATGAAGAAATGGGAATTAAAGAATATTGGATTGTTGATTATCAACCCTTTGGTGCTGGTAAATTCGTGGGTGAACCAAAACAACCTACCATATCAGTTTGTTCTCTAATTGGTGATGAGTATGAAATTAACCATTTTAGAGACAATGAGCAAATAATTTCCCGCACTTTTCCCGAATTGAACCTAACCGCTAACCAGATTTTGCTAACTGCTAATTGATATTAATGCCTGAGCCAACTCCTTTGCAGTATGATAGCGATCGCGTGGTAAAGGTTCTGTCACACAATCAATTACCTGTCTTAATTTATCACTAATTGTTGGTATCCCTTTAACCTCAAAGCGAAAATTACGCCCCCTTTGCCGATAAAATTTTAAAGGATTTTCCCCAGTTAATAAAAAAATTAACGTCGGACCAATAGCATACAAATCAGATTGGGTAAGCGGTTGTCCCCGTTCCTGTTCAGGAGCGCAAAAACCCTCAGCCCCGATTCTTGTCCCTGGTTTTGTGCCAATTTCCTTAACAGCACCAAAATCCAATACAACAATACTATTATTACCACTTCGCACCATCAAATTAGCCGGCTTAATATCCCGGTGAATTAATGGTGTATGTTGGTGATGCAGATAATCTAGAATATCACAAGTTTGGATCATCCAAGCGATCGCTTGCTTCGGAGTTACAGGTCCAGTTAAGCGAATCCGTTTGTCTAAATCTTGTCCATGAATTAACTCCATAGCCAAGTATTTTTTACCATCTTCCACAAAGAAATCATAATACTTGGGAACTCCCCCATGATTAAGATGCTTGAGAATACTAGCCTCTCGGATGAATAACTCTTGAGCTTTGGGAATTTTCACCATATCAGCATTCATCTGCTTAATTACCAGTAATTGTGGTACACCAGTAATTTCACCAACACCATCCCAAGCTAAATAGGTAGTACCCATACCACCCTTTCCCAAAGTGCGTAATACCTGATAATGACGAATAGTCTTTTGCACCAAAATTGGTTGACCACAGTGAACACAAAACACATTTTGAGGACGATTCCCTTCGTGAGTACAACCAGCACTGGAATATTCTGGAATTATCTTTTGATTAATTTCTCCATTTCCTGAACCTGAAGCTCGGATAAGTAGAGGAGATAATTCCTGAACTTGTACCTTGAGTACAGGACCACCCTGAGCTAATTGCAGCAAAGAATTATCAGCAACGATAGATTTAGTAACCAAAAAGCCATTGAGGAAAGTGCCATTAGTTCCATGACTAATTAACTCCCAATCATCCCCTCCAGCATTAGTAACTAATTTCAGTTCTAAATGATACCGAGAAACTAAATTGTCAGCCAAAACAACGTGATTATCTACCGCCCGACCAATGCGAACGACGGTAGAACCCTCAAAGCACCACTGTTTCAGCGGTGTTTTTGTGCTTTTTTCTAATAGGGTCAAAGTAATCACAATACAACCTAAAATTTAAGATCAAAAAACTAATTTTAGAAGCAACTTTGCTAAGATAGTCTGACTTTCACTCGCACTAGTATAGCTGTAATATTGTCATGACCATTGTGTTCATTACCCAATTCAATTAAATCTTGAACCCCTGTGACTAAATTACTAGAAGAACTTAATAAGGGTTGGAGATGGGTTTGCCAATGAGTTTCTAAGCAGTCATTATCTGATAAACCATCTGAAATCAATACCAGAAGCATATCTTCATTGATATCAAATAACATCACATCAGGATGGAGAGCATCTTCGTTGCGTGGACCTAAAGCTTGGGTAAGTTGATAAGCATCTGCACGTCCATAGGCAATACTAGGTTCTATACCCCTAGCAATTTCTCGTTGACCAACTTCATGGTCTATAGTTATTTGTTCTAGTCCTTGCTTGCGAGTCAGCCAATAAAGACGACTATCTCCCACATGAGCAATTGCCGCTTGATTATCTTGAATTAGTAGCATGACCAAAGTAGTACCCATGCGACCAATACCAGAACGAGCTTCTTTTTGATTAAGCTCATAAATAGCCTGATTAGCCAGATAAACTGCGTGAAGAATAGACTCCTTGCGAGGCAATTCTGTATCTACCCAAGTTTCTTGAAAGTATTGACGGATAGTATTTACCGCTAATTGACTAGCTATTTCACCTCCAGCATGACCACCCATACCATCACAAAGAATATATAAACCTTGTGTTGTAACTTGACTATTTCCTGGTAACTCTATCTTGTGAACTTGACTATCAACACCAAAATAGTCCTCATTATGATCACGTTGACGACCCACATCAGTAGCTGCTGCATATTCCACGCTACTTAGCTGCATGGATAGAACTAGGGTTGGGGCTTCATCACTTTTATTTTTTGTATCATCACCTAGTGCCAAGACAGGTGATGAAGTTGGTTGTTCCTGATTACATTCTTCTGCTATTTCTTGTAAATGCGATAGCAATTGCGCCAGAGTTTGAATATTCCCAGATTCCACATACTCTAACATCTGCACCACACAATCCAATGGAGTGTGTTGGGATTCTCTAAACAAAGTTTGCCACATCCGACCCAAACTTTTAAGAGTTAAAGCTTGTTGTCCATTCTCTCGTATTTTCGTCAAATCTAAAACTTCGGGTGGTTGTGGTGTCAGTAACGGTGTCTCTATATATAGCCGTTGTAATATCAGAGTTCGGTCTTCATCTAAGCGCAAGTTCGACAACTCCAACAAACTTTGGCGACAATTTACAGTTTCTAACAACTCCCAAAGTTGAGTCATTTGATAAAACCAATGTAAAATTTCCAACGGACTTACTGTATCTCGTCGCAAAACATCAAGCAACGTCGGGAAATTGGATCTGTCTTCTAACAAGACTACTTGAAAATGATCTTGCTGCCAAGCATCATGAATATTTGGTATTCCTGGGCGCTTATCTACCTGCAATTTTAGATAAGCTTCCGCCAGACCCGGAATTGTCCTTATATCCATCTTGGTTTCGTGCAAAAGCATTGCCCCAATCAGTGATATTTTGTAAGGTTGACAATCTAGAACCTTGACTTCTATATAATCCGCAAATTCTTGTGGAGATTCTAACAAGCGATAACGTTGCCAAGGATCTAAATAAGCATCTAAAACAAATTTGGATAACAGACCAGAATCTCCGCCACCATCCGCTATATTTTCTAGATTTTGGCTTAATTTCGCAGTTTCCGCCACAACAGAAACTACCTTATCCACTGCCTGAGTAATGAGTGCGTACCAAACTGTGCTAGATTCTGCACCACATTTATAACAATACTGTGCATCTAAAGCCATATCGGCACTACATTCAGAGCAGATTTTATGAGCTAAGGATATACCACAGCTTTGACAGAACTTATTACTATCACCGTTTTCAAATTTACACTGGGGGCAAATCAGCATAGTCGGACTTCCTTGATTTTCCTGGTAAGGTGCTTTTAGCTACAAATATTCAAACAGTCCACAATTAAATAACTAAAATTAAAATTATGTAACCTAAGAACTAAGTGCTATTGTTGACACTCTTTTTGTATACTGATATTACAGTACCTTAATCTATTTTTCCGGTTAATGATTTAATCTTGCAACTTCTAGGGGAGTGAGTTCTCGCCATTGTCCTGGTGCTAAATCATCTAATTGAATATTACCAATACTTATCCTAATTAACCGCAAAGTCGGAAAACCCACAGCAGCAGTCATGCGACGGACTTGGCGATTTTTACCTTCAGTTAAGGTCATTTCTAGCCAAGCTGTGGGAATACTTTTCCGAAATCGAATGGGGGGAATACGTTGGACTACGGATGGTTCTTCTAACAATAACCTAACTTGAGCAGGACGAGTCCGGTAATCTTGAATTTCTACCCCAGTTTGTAGCTGATGAATTGCATCAATATCAGGAATACGTTCCACCTGCGCCCAATAAGTACGTTGATGACCAAAGCGCGGATGTGCTAGACGATGCTGTAACTGTCCATCATTTGTTAGTAACAGTAACCCCTCACTATCCCAATCTAAACGCCCCACAGCATAAACATCGGGAACATCTATATACTCTTTTAGCGTAATATGTTTGGGACTTTCTTGAGTAAATTGGCTCAAAACCCCATAGGGTTTGTGAAAAATAATATACCGATTATTCATAAAATATAGAAGGATTCAGGAGGTAGGGGCGCAGGGACTGCGCCCATTCAGGATTCAGGAAAAAGAAGAAAGGATTAATAAACATCAATTATGACAATTAGCAAAATCAGCCGCAGATCCTTTTTATTTCTGGGTGGGGCAACCTTAGCACAAGGATTAACCTTAACATTACCTAGTTATGCTCAACCAGTCCAAGTAAACAAAAGTCAAATTAATGGTATCCCTTTTTATCAAACCATAGTTGATCTCACAGATCCAAAAACCTTGATTACAATGGGTTTAGCCAAAAATGCCAGCTTTGCCAACACCATTCAAAAAACCAGTGGTGATGAAGAATTTAGTAAATTAGTAGCGCGTTATAAGGCCACTGTGGTTGCTAATGGCACATTCTTCGCCAAAAATCCTCAAAAAACAGTGATGGGTAACATGGTAGCTGGGGGAAAATTTGTCAAATACAGTCGCTGGGAAAATTTTGGGACTACCTTGGGATTAGGAGTCGGCAATAAACCAGAAATGGTAACAGCCAGAGTAGACGGTAAACCCGAATGGAATAAACACTGGTTTTCCCTAACCTGTGGACCGAGATTATTGCGACAGGGGGAAATATGGATAAATCCCAGTATTGAAGGCTTTAAAGATCCTGTTGTTTTAGGCAATAGCGATCGCACAGCCATTGGTTTTACTCAGGACGGCACAAAGCTGATTTTAGCCAATTTTGAAATTAACCTCACTTTACAGCAGGAAGCAGAGGCAATGAAAGCGATCGGTTGTTATGAAGCTATGAATTTAGATGGTGGAGCATCCAGAGCCTTAGCCAACAAGACTAATATTGTAGTTCCCGCGGGTAGACCTTTAACCAATGTAATCGTCATTTATGATGCCACAAATCCCGCTCCCACAGCCTTAGAACAGGCATGGCTGAAGTTTCAAAAAGGAGAACACCCTTCCATACCTGCCTCGTAAATAAGGCACGGTTCAGGAATTAGAGGAATAATTACCAATTAGCCAGCCCTTGATTACGGAGTCAGGGGTATAGTATTTAATTTTTAATGGGGTTTGACGGCAAATACGACTATAAAGTTACGGTTCACCCCAATTCCTGAAAGTATTAATTCCCATACATTAGTCAATGTGAAAGCACATAAATCCATGAAACCACTAGACATAATTTATAAAATTCACCGTTCCCCTGACGGTTCGGTAAACCACCCTGCATGGAATGGCTACCACTGAGTTTATTTCTATTTCTTGCCCTGGGTAGCCTAGTTTGGGATTGTCTTCCCAGCAAAGCCATCAGTTTCTTTTTGGGCAACTGATTGTTATTAGCAGTTAGTTAATGCAATTTTATATTCTCTCTGAGTTCATTTAGTAATTTTATACGGAGCAAACACCCAAAATGGCAAAAGTAGTTGGAATTGATTTAGGAACGACTAACTCCTGTGTGGCAGTGATGGAAGGTGGTAAACCCACCGTTATCGCTAATGCAGAAGGTTTTCGGACAACACCCTCGGTAGTTGCATTTGCCAAAAACGGCGACAATTTAGTTGGTCAAATCGCTAAACGCCAAGCGGTAATGAACCCCGAAAACACTTTTTATTCTGTAAAACGCTTTATTGGTCGTCGCTTCGACGAAATTACCAACGAGGCTACAGAAGTTTCTTACAAAGTTCTCAGCAGTGGCGGTAACGTTAAGGTAGACTCTCCCGGTGCTGGTAAACAATTTGCTCCTGAAGAAATTTCTGCAAAAGTTCTCCGCAAATTGGTTGAAGATGCTAGTAAATACTTGGGTGAAACTGTTACCCAAGCTGTAATTACCGTCCCTGCTTACTTCAACGACTCTCAGCGTCAAGCTACTAAGGACGCGGGAAAAATCGCTGGTATTGACGTTCTCCGCATTATCAACGAACCTACCGCAGCTTCCCTAGCTTATGGCTTTGATAAAAAGAGCAACGAAACTATCCTCGTATTTGACTTGGGTGGTGGTACTTTCGACGTATCCGTTCTAGAAGTAGGCGACGGTGTATTTGAAGTATTATCAACATCCGGTGATACTCACCTGGGTGGTGACGACTTTGATAAAAAAATCGTTGACTTCCTAGCCGAACAGTTCAAAAAAGACGAAGGTATTGACCTCCGTAAGGACAAACAAGCCTTACAACGTCTGACTGAAGCCGCAGAAAAAGCCAAAATTGAACTTTCTAGCGTTACTCAAGCAGAAATTAACCTCCCATTTATCACTGCTACTCAGGACGGTCCAAAGCATTTGGATACAGTTCTTACTCGCGCTAAGTTTGAAGAACTCTGCGCTGATTTAATTGACCGTTGCCGCATTCCGGTGGAAGATGCACTTAAAGGTGCGAAGTTAAATAAGACCAATATTGACGAAGTTGTTCTCGTTGGTGGTTCTACCCGGATTCCCGCAGTTCAAGATGTGGTCAAACGGGTGTTAGGTAAAGATCCTAACCAAAGCGTTAACCCTGATGAAGTTGTAGCTGTTGGTGCTGCTATTCAAGCGGGTGTCTTGGCTGGTGATGTTACGGGTATCTTGTTGTTAGACGTAACACCATTATCTTTGGGTGTAGAAACCTTGGGTGGTGTGATGACTAAAATTATTCCTCGCAATACTACAATTCCTACCAAGAAATCAGAAGTGTTCTCTACTGCTGTAGACGGACAAACCAATGTGGAAATTCACGTTCTCCAAGGTGAGAGAGAATTCGCCAATGATAACAAGAGCTTAGGAACTTTCCGTTTGGATGGTATTCCTCCTGCTCCTCGTGGTGTTCCCCAAATTGAAGTTACTTTTGATATTGACGCTAACGGTATTCTCAATGTTGCGGCTAAGGATAAGGGAACTGGTAAGGAACAATCTATTAGTATCACTGGTGCTTCTACTCTGGATAAGAATGATGTAGAACGCATGGTGAGAGAAGCTGAACAAAATGCTTCTTCTGATAAGGAACGTCGTGAAAAAATTGAACGCAAAAACCAAGCTGATTCTTTAGCTTATCAAGCTGAAAAGCAGTTACAAGAGTTGGGTGATAAAGTCCCTGATGCTGATAAGACTAAGGTTGAAGGTTTAGTTAAGGAAGTACGGGAAGCTGTTGCTAAAGAAGATGATGCTCAAATCCAGAAGTTGATGCCAGAATTGCAACAAGCTCTGTTTGCTATTGGTAGCAATATCTATCAACAAGCTGGTGATGCTGCCGGTGCTGGTGGTACTGAACCTCCAAGCGGTGGTTCTGCTCCTTCTGGTGATGATGTTATTGATGCTGATTTCACTGAAAGCAAGTAGTCATAAATTCTCATCAAGGGCGGGGAACCCCCGTCCCTACACTATTAATACCCACCTAGCGCAATAACTGGATGGGTATTTTTTAATGGTAATTAAATTAGTTATTGCGAGATAGTGATTATTAATAAACCCAGTTGCTTAAAAATTCTATTTGTCCCTGCATACCTTGCGTTGATTTAGTGTTAATCAGCCGCAAAACTCCACGCATTAATTCGCCAATTCCGTATCTTTGTTGAGGTGCTAAAATTATTCCAGCGTGAGACAAACCTTGTTCCAGTAAAGTAGTATGGATCTGGTAAAAGTCCCTAGCATTAAAGCTAAATATAACTCGGTTATTTTCTTTAGCCCAAGTTAGCTGTTCTGGATCTGATTTATACAACATTCCCACATCGGCAACTGTTAATACATCTACATTGCGGGAACGTAAGGCTTGAACAAAATCTTCATCCATTGCGTCTTCGTCAATATACAACCGGATTTTATTCATCTGCATTTTTATCTTTATGGCTATGTAAAGTTGCCAAATTCCAGTATTCAGCGTCTGCTTCAGCCAATTCAGTCTCAATTTGATTAGGATTAGCGTGATAGTAAGCTAAAGCCGCATATACTTGAGCAAGGTTAAGGTGACTTATCCGGCGGGCAATTTCTTCAGCATTTGCACCTTGTTTGTAAAGAATAACCACCCGACTTACAGAAGTTTTAGTCCCTGTAATCATGGGACGACCATTATTCACACCTGGAGAACAGGTTACTAGCGTACCAATGTTAGTAGCAGTTGCCATAGTTGACAGAATTACTTGCTTATTTTACTTCACTTTAGTCTATCATAAGCGTTTCAGCTAATAAGAGACTTCCAATTAAAAAAATATCCTAAAATTTCTTGTGGTGCGGGCATACTATGGCTAACGCCACGCTTCGCTATCGACAAGCTCAGTACAAGTCTTGCCCGCTAATAATACAAGGACGGGCATCCCACATCCCACAAGATTGGATAGCGAGGCGCTGCTGCAAGCAGTTCATCTTTTTTGTGGAGTTCTCTAATGCAAATTGCTTCTTAATAAGTAGTGAGACAGAATTAATTACACAATGTCATTGCGTAATCGTTGCGTGGCGTTAGCCATATGGAACGAAGTGAAATGAAGCAATTGCAAGGGTTGTGATTGCTTCCCTTCGCTCGCAATGACTGTAAATATTAGCTCTTCGGTACTTGTTATGCTAAATTATTTTTTTTAAATCCCAAGATCCTTGTTATATAAGGATTTTACATTAATTTATTGGTTATTTTGACAAATTTGGTATCAAAAACAATAAAATCCTTTATTTATATGGGTTGTGGGGTAAATAAACTCATATTTGGCATAACAGGTACGGAAGAACCTAAATATTTTTGTCCAATTACTTATATCAAATCAAAGGCACAAAAAAAGAGGTCTTTTTAGACCCCTTCCAAAATCAAAATAAAATAATGTTTGATTTATAGAAATTAAGACAAACCAGCATTAGTACCTTGTTTACCGGTTGCTAATTCCACTTTAACAATCTTGCCACCCATTTTTTGAATCCGTTGTTGTTCACGGAACCAATTTTCATAAGGAACTAACTTAGTAAAGTAAGTATTTTGTAATTCGCGTTGGGTGCGAGTCCGAGATAGGCTAGGAACACAAGCAGTTACTTTAAATAAACGAGCCATTTTGTTTTAAATCTCCTGATATTGTTTGGGAAACTTTTTTATCTCAAATGTCTTGAGTGAAAATCTTTAATTTATCTGTAAGGATTTAGCTATCAGTGGTCAGCTTTTCTAAATTTTATGCCAAAAACTATATTTGATTACTTATCAATATATCAAATATTCTGACTCCTGACTCCTGACAATTATTTTTTCCAAGGCTGGAAATCAACCATCAGCACCAGACTGATAACACTTACAATCAATTAGCAAGAGAACCTTCTAGCAATCATGATTGATCTCCAGACCTTAATAATGCCGCACCTACATCACTAAGTGCAAAGCTAACTCCTAGCTCAAGCCAGAGGAGATATAGTCGAAGTAAACGCCCATTTCCTTACCAGCGTCAGGACCAACCAAACTAGCGGTTACTTCCTTCATAGCACTGATAGCTTGAATTGTAGCGCCTACGGGTACTCCCAAGGAGTTGTAGGTTTCTTTCAAACCATTTAATACACGCTCGTCCAAAATGGAAGCGTCACCAGCCAACATAGCGTAGGTAGAATAGCGCAAGTAGTAATCCAAGTCACGGATACAAGCTGCGTAACGACGGGTGGTGTACATATTACCACCGGGACGGGTGATGTCAGAGTACAACAAGGATTTAGCTACAGCTTCTTTAACGATCGCAGCAGCATTAGCGCTGATGGTTGTAGCTGCACGAACGCGCAGTTCACCAGTAGCGAAGTAGCCTTTTAGCTTTTCGAGAGCAGCGGTATCAAGGTATTTACCTTGAACGTCTGAAGAATTGATAACGGAGGTAATTGCGTCTTGCATTGTTGTTTTTTCCTTATTTCCAACCTTATTGCTACAGTTTTAGTTTGAGCCGAGTTACAGCTAAAACTTACTGCATTGCACCAACAACGTAGTCGAAGTAAGAACCAGCTTCACCAGCGTCTTCAGAAGACAATAGGGTAGCAGCAACGTTCTTCATAGCGGCAACGCCACCAGCAACTGCATCAATGGGAGTACCCAAAGATTTGTACATTTCACGCACACCAACGATACCGATTTCTTCGATGGCTGTAACATCACCAGAAACGATTCCGTAGGTAACGAGACGGAGGTAGTAGTCCAAGTCACGCAAGCAAGTAGCTGTCATTTCTTGACCGTAAGCGTTACCACCGGGGGAAACAACGTCAGGACGTTTTTGGAACAGTTGGTCGCCAGCTTGCTTAACAATGCGCTCGCGGTTTTCGGTCAATACTTGAGCGATGCGGAGACGTTGTGCGCCACCAGCAACAAAACCTTTGATTCTATCTAATTCACCGGGGCTGAGGTAGCGAGCTTCCGCATCAGCATTCACGATGGCTTTCGTGACGATACTCATTAATGGATTCCTCCAAAACTAATGGAACCAGAATTTGATTAAACTGGTACGACTTTATGTGGTTGATAGTGACTTGACAACTTGGTTGACATTTTTAGCCAGATTGTCTGGATTTGGTGTAAACCAGGTGGAAAACTCAATTACCTCCCGCAAAATATTGTCCAGTATTATGTTGAGCATTTATTACTGCTCTTAATATTTTGTAACACTTATTTTCAGATTTGCTCATTCTCAGGGAACAGGGAACAGGGAACAGGGAACAGTAAACAGGGAACAGGAAACAGGAAACAGGAAACAGGGAACAGGAAACAGGAAACAGGAAACAGGAAACAGGAAACAGGGAACAGGGAACAGGGAACAGTAAAAAGCCTGTGAAATCCAGATTAAACAGTCTTTTCTGAATCATGAGGGAGAAGAAAGGAAGAATTATCTCTTGCCTCTTGCCTCTTGCCTCTTGCCTCTTGTCTCTTGCCTCTTGCCTCTTGCCTCTTGCCTCTTGCCTCTTGCCTCTTGCCTCTTGCCTCTTGCCTCTTGCCTCTTGCCTCTTGCCTTCTTCCTGTCACCTGTCACCTGTCACCTATCTATTAGGAAGACCACCTGTTAAAACAGAAGGAGATAAGCTAGACCAGGATTGCTTCACTAGGTCGGCTTCAGCTTGAACACTGCCTAAATAGTTACCTGCTGGTAAAGATGGATAGCGTTTGTAGGGAACAACGTCTTCACCAAAGTAACGAGCATACTCAGGACTGTTAACAATTGCCTCTACTGCTGCCCGTAAACCGCTATCAGCCAATAGTTTGTTATATTGACGGATTTCGCCCTGAGTAGCGGGTGCGCGTCCCAAGAGGTGACGGAATAGGAATTCAATTACCTTGGTGTTGGGATAGGGGGTGTAGAACCGTTTGCGATAGATTTCGGAACTGGCTAGTTCGAGAACAAATTCCCGCACGGTAATTTCGCCGTTACGCAATTTGCTGTCTAAGTCAGAACGGCGGAAATAAGCAGGTACTTGACCGCTAAATACGTCCATAACTTGGATATAGATAGCATTGATGACCTGATTGGTTTCTGGGGAATTTGTGCCAGTGGTAGCACGGTAAATCCGGGCTGGTTTGCGACGGCTTGTACCGACACCAACTTCTACAGATTGACCACGACCATCGTTGAAAGAACGACCCAACTCAATAAACAAGGGTTTTGTCTTGTCCATTTTCTTGGCTTGGGCTGCTAAATCTGCGATCGCCTTCGCTAGAATTGGCGTATTCTCAGTTTTAATCCGTGGCTTCACAGTTTCAAAACTAGGAACAACCACATCATCATTTTGCTTGGTTAACTGGTTGTAAAGCTTCTCAGTATTGGGGAAATTAGCCGCAGGTAAAGTGGGGAAGCGACGGAAAGGAACGGTATCTTCACCAAACACCTGACCATATTCAGCACTTTCAACCATCGCGCTAATAAAAGCACGAATCCCTTGAGTAGCTAAAATTTGGTTGTATTTACGAATTTCTGCTTGGTCAATAGGAGCGCGACCCAAGAAATGCTTAGTACCCAACTCAATTACCTTTGTATTGGGGTAAGGGGTGTAGAACTCTTTCTGATACAGGCTAGAGTAACCCAAACCTTGAATAAATTCCTTAACGCTGATTTCACCGTTCACCAACTTACTTTCTAGAACTGTAAACTCGTTCTTAGAGATGTAAGGAGCAATATCGCGCTCGAAAATCTGCCGATAAGCACCGCTAATCACAATTTCCGCCGCAACCTTGTCATTTTTAACTGCTGTCAGTTTAAAGACTTTGGTTTGCTCACGTTGCTTAGTAACACCTTGGTTAATGCGGAAATCAATATCTGGTTCAGTCCGCATTTCTGTGACTGCACCCAATTCCACAAAGCGAGGAGTTTCTTGTTTCTCAACATTCGCCAAATCTTCGCGGATAGTCCCCACACGTAATTGACGTAAAGACACACCCGCAGGAGTTAGATAACGCTCGTAAGGAACTGTATCTTCATTAAATGCTTGGCTGTATTCGTCACTGTCAAGAATGGCATCAACGACCGCATAAAAGCCCTTCTTAGCAGCAATGTCAAAATACTTGTTGTTTTCTTCCCGACCGTAGGTAGGACGACCTAACAAGCGACGGTGAATATATTCAATCGCTTTACAGACATAGAGAGAAGTCCAGTACATCTTGCGGAATAAATCCGACTTCGCCAACATCCGCACAAACTCGCGGACGGTGATATCGCCGTTTTCCAGCTTAATTTCTGCAACCTTCAGACGTTGACCTTCGTAAACATCACGACCAAAAACTTGTAGATAAGTAGCCTTAATTACCGCTTGGGTAGAACTTTCCGAGAACTTGACACTTACACCCTTAGGAGCTTTTCTGCCAATAGTTCCAGGTAACTGGTCTAACTTGAACACCTTCGCGCCCAAAGTCCCAGGAGCTACACTCCGAGCATTAGGATTGCTGAGTTGGTTATTGATACCAGGACCTTGGTGAATCAAGATCCGGCGGGTATCCTTACTAAATGGTGCAGGGCTGCTGCTGGGGTTGCGGGTTTCTTTCGGGAAAATCGCCCCAAATTGGATTTCCAAGGGGTCATTACCAGAACCGTAGGGATGTTGGTCAGGTAATGGTTGTTCGTAAGCAGCAAAAGTTGTAATAAACTGAGGAACTTTCCGGAAAGGCGCACTGTATTTAAACAGGTCTTGCTGTTGTCCCCAGTTACGACATTCTTGGGCTTCTTGACCCAGACCCCGAATGTAGGGAACTGTTTCTTCACCAAAGTAATCACTGTATTCGGTAGAATCTACCAAAGCATCAACTAAACCTGCTAAACCTTTGAGTGAGACAATGGCAAAGTATTTTTGCACTTCTTCCCGGCTACTTGGACCCCGTCCTAAAATGTGACGGAAAGCCAATTCAATCACCCGGCTATTAATAAAAGGCTGATAAAACTGTTTTTGGTAAAGGGGGGATTTAGCTAAACGGCGAATAAACTCCCGCATGGAGATCTCGCAATTTTTAACTTTAGATTCTAAGTCAGAAATAGACAAGCTATAAGCACGGGTAATATCGCGCTCAAATACTTGACGATAAGCAGCTTTGATAATTTCAGTCTTCTCGCTAGAAGACAAACCGGGCTTCATGACGTACTTGGGACGACGTTCTGCGGCAACAGCGTAAATTTGTGGCAGTTGTAACCCTTGTTGGTCGCCGGAAGGACGTTGACGAACTTTAGTAGAAGGTGTTGGTGCTTTAAATTCCGTCAGCAACACATCCATGTACTGAGTCACAATTTCTGTAGCTGCGGCATCTTTACGGAAATAAGACAGGGACGCTGCTTTAATTTCCTGCAAAGCAACGATGGTTGCTTCCCCAGAACAAGCATTTTCAATAATTTCCCGCAAACCTCTGGTATTCACAGAAATGATATTGGGGTCGCCAGCGACAATGGCGTAGGTGGCATAGCGTAAGAACCAGGACAAGTCCCGTAAACTCTTGGCCATGTTGCTAGGACCATAACGAGCAACGTTAATAGGTCTAAAGCCTGGAGGTGTTGGTCCACCAGCAGAAGTATTGAAGATAGAACGGAGGTTTTCAAAGAAACCACCACTACTTTCAACGTAGGTGACTGTTCCTAGTTTCATGCCCTCTTGGACATTAACACCTGCGCCGACCATTGCCAATTCTCGTTCTTGGGGCTTTTCAAAGAAAGCCATTGGTGAACCACCAATGAAAATCCGGTTAGCCGCACGAGAAACGATAATTTCGGAATTGTCGGTCAAAATCTTGGCAATTTCTAACCGCTTTGCACCGGAGGCAAAATAGCTGCTAAGTTCACTTAGTTCACCTCTTCCCAAAAAGCGGTCTTGTTGTTCCGCTTGGGAAATGGTAGAGACAGGTAAGGTTTGATATAGTTGCGGACGCGCAACTGAGCTTCCACCGCTTGCCTTAACACTCATGGGTTTTTTAAGACTCCTATCATAACTGTTTATGTGTTAAGCCTGAGTTATTTATTTTAAGGCTTGACATTTGTGCGTATCTATGGATTTTACGCCTATAAAACCCAGTAAATTAACTCGGTCAATTTTTAGATTAGAACGTTTTGCGTTTACGCTGTTGGTTTATTAAGAAGTATGTCGAATCTGTAATCTAAATTTTGATATTCAAGAGGATACATACTTGGATTTTCTTGGCTGAACACAGATTTTATCCCAAATTCTGCACCAATTTAATTCTTAAACTTATTTATAAGAAAACAGGCTAAAAACTAGGGTGTTAATTCTGAATCCCTTATCCCATAAGACTTCATGCCCAAAATGTGTCGCATATTTTTATGAGAAAGTGCCTGGAACAGATGCTTTCGGTGTAAACTACGGTAACACCAATAATTTCCCAGGAAATCGCTCCAAAACCCACAAAATTAACATACTAGTACAACACGGCATAAATAAACCAACCATTCTAAATCGTTAAAAAGCCTATACTGTCTTCGTTTTGACTTTTGACTTTTGACTTTTGACTTTTGACTTTTGACTTCCGCCCTGCGGTACTAGCTTACTCCTCAAGAGTTTTCTTCTGGTTCTTCCGTTCATGGCAAACCTCGTTTGTCTAAAATTGGCAATTCCCGTTTGCGTCAGGCTCTTTTTATGCCTGCGATTGTTGCTCGTCGCTATAATCCTTTGATTCACTCCTTCTGTGAACGTCTTTTGGCTAAAGGTAAATCTAAAAAGTCTGTTATTGGTGCAGCCATGCACAAGCTTTTACGCCAAGTTTTTGGTGTTCTCAAGTCTCAGACCGCTTTTGACCCTAATTTTCTTTCTCCCACCACTTGACTTTCAAGACAGTATCTTGTATCTACGTTTAGAATCAAACAATCAAGCTGTTTTGAGTATAGCTATGACTTTAACATTCAAATTCCCTACATGATCATTAGTTGGAGTACTGAACAGACACTGAGAACTTAAACTGACAATTTAAGCTTGATGTCAGCAGTCAAGGCACTTGCATCAAGGGTATTAATCAACCCATCACCATTGATATCAGCAGTGGCATCAAAAATTCCCTTATTAAAGTTCGTTTTTGCTTGGTTCAGTGAACCTAAATCACCAGTATTAACTTTGCCATCATAGTTGATGTCTGAGTTAAAGGTGGATTTACCGGACAATTTAACCTCGTACTGAGACCAATCAGGAACGTTGGTAAACAATACCAGACCATTAGCAACATTAAAGTTTTCCTTAGCTACCAAAGGATCATAGGTCAAGTTAACCCGTTGGCTCGAACCCGGATTCAGGAACAGGTCTTTATCCCCTGACAAATCCAGATTTACAGTCACCCCGCCGACATTAATCTGAATATCGGAAACCACCAGGATACCTGTCCCCGTATTGTTGATATCAAAGTATTTGGTGATATCAGCATAATTGGGGCGGACATAATCGCTGTCTTGGTAGCCCTTACGAAACTGGGATAGTTCTGTTGTGAATTTGATACTAGAATCATCGGCATTGCCTGAATTATCGGTAATAGCCAAACCTGGAATCACAATATCAGCTTCCTTTTCAACTGTAATAGTAAAGATATCACTAACATTTGCTCCGGCTTTATCTGTAGCGATCGCCTTAACATTCAAACTACCAACATTATCATTACTGGGAGTACCGCTAAAGGTGCCAGTTGTGGGATTAAAGGTTAACCAACTTGGTAAAGCATTGCCATTTTCTAATGTTGCGGAATAAGTCAGAAAATCACCAGCATCAATATCGCTGAAAGTGTTGGTGGGAATTTGGAAGTTAAAGAGGTTATCTTGTTTAGCGTTTTGATCGGCGATCGCATTACTCAAAATCGGTGCATCGTTGATGTTTTCAACGGCAATTACAAAGATATCACTAACAGTTTCCCCGGCTTTATCTGTAGCGATCGCCTTAACATTCAAATTCCCTACATGATCATTAGTGGGAGTACCGCTAAAGGTGCGAATTGTAGGATTGAAAGTTAACCAACTTGGTAAAGCATTGCCATTTTCTAATGTTGCTGAATAAGTTAGAACATCACCAGCATCAACATCTGTGAAGGTATTGGTAGGAATTTGGAAACTGAAAGCGTCACCTTGTTTGGCGGTTTGATCTGCGATCGCACTATTTAGAATCGGTGCATCGTTGACATTTTCAACGGTAATTACAAAGATATCACTAACATTTGCTCCGGCTTTATCTATTGCGATCGCCTTAACATTCAAATTCCCTACATGATCATTAGTGGGAGTACCGCTAAAGGTGCGAATTGTAGGATTGAAAGTTAACCAACTTGGTAAAGCATTACCATTTTCTAATGTGGCTGAATAGGTAAGAACATCACCAGCGTCAATATCAGTAAAAGTGTTTTCTGGGATAGTGAAACTAAAGGCTGTATCTTCAGTTGCCGTTTGAGGGGCGATAAGGTTAGTAACCGTAGGCGGATGATTAACTATGATTTGTTGGTTGCCAAAATCAATTCCTGTACGGACTGCTCCTGCTGTCAAGTTAACGGTATGAACAAGGTTAATGGTATTGTCGAATATGGTAGTTGCGCTATTGTTATTGTTGTTACCCGGATCAACAGGATTGGGGTTAGAAGTTGCATCACTGAGATTGAGAATACCTTCTGCGAGTTTCAATAAATCTACACGGGGATAATTTGCTCCTGTGTTGATTACGTTGTCGTTTTCGTTATCACCGTCGTTGATAATGACACTGTTTGTACTCAGGAGATTGCGGAACTCATTAACTGTCAGTTTCCGACCAAGTTTTTCTACTGCTATCTGCTGTACGAGAGTTGCCACACCTGTCATGTATGCCGTTGCTTGGCTAGTTCCTCCCATAGAGGTAGTACCACCACTGGCATTAGCACCTGTAATTAAGATACCAGGAGCAAATACATCTAACAAGTTGCGATCGCGTTGGGAGAAACTAGCAATTTGATCAGCAGTTGTTGTGTAATCAATTGCACCACCGACAAAGTTTTTCGCGCTGCTAGAATTATCAGCCCAAACCGCGCCAACAGCAATTACATTGGGATCTATAGCCGGATAGGCTAATCCTGTTTTACTACCATACTGATAGAAACTATTACCTGCTGCCGCACTGATAATAATGTTTTGGGAGGCGATCGCTGCTAATTCATCACCAATGCCATAACGAGAAGTAGCTGTTGTCCAGTTTTGACTATCTCCCAGAGAAAGGTTGACAGACGCAATATTATATGCTGTGCTATTAGCTGCCACCCATTGCAGGGCTTTTTCTAAATCGGAGAAACTGCCAGAACCATTATCTTTAAAGACTTTTAAGGCGATGATATTGGAATCGGGGGCAACGCTGGTAAAGATGCTGGCAATGTGAGAACCGTGATTATTTTTATCACTGGCATCTGTGTCATTATCGGCAAAGTCGTATTCATAGATAATTTTATCAGCAATACCGTTATTATCAGCATCAGCCCCAAAGATGGGATGATTTAAGTCTATACCCGTATCAATGATGACAGTAGTTAAACCGTTGCCTTTGATGTTAGCAAAGCGGCTATCTGCCCGGAAATTATCCAGGTTAATTAAAGAAGTTGCCTGACTATCCACAAAACTGGAAATTGTGGTGCTAGGACTTTCCAGAGGGGGCGTTACTGTAGGACTGGCAAGGGCATCGTCATCAACAATAGTCACAGTAGCACTGCTTTGATTACCGATGGTTGCGCCACCTGTGGGGTTAGTCAGTTTAATTGTAAAATACTCGTCTCCCTCAACTTTGTCATCGTTACGGATTTTGATGGCGTTAGAATTACCTAACAGGGCATTCTGCACATAAACGAGTTTGCTGGTTTCATTTGCAGCGAAAGTGACAGTAATCGGAATATTGTTGAAATCATTATTGACAGAACTAGCCGCACATCCACACCCTTTGGCAGTACCATCAATGAAGCTAAGTGTGGCACTAACCGTATTACTGGCGTTTCCTGTGCGAGTTACCCAAATTTCTGTGACTGCTGTGCCGTCTTCCTTAACTATATAATTAGCCGCATTAAAGTTGAGTTGCACCTCGTTGGTTGAGTTGAGGGGCGAAATAATCTCTAAAGTTGGCGTATAAAGGGGAATTTCCGCGTTAGTGGTAGTGATATTAACGCCGGGGAAGGTTTGCTTCCATCCTGGTTGTTGAACTTCAGCGACGGTGTAAACTCCTGGACGCAGATTAGTAAATTGATAATTACCGTTTGTGTCGGTAATAGTTGAGATTTCGCCGTTGTCTAATTGTCCGTTGGTGTTGGTATCGAGGTAAATTGTCCAACCTTGTAAACCAGTTTCCCCAGCATCTTTCACCCCATTGCCATCAAGATCATGCCATTTCATGCCGCGAATTTCGGCATCATTATCGGTGATGCTGACAGCAACATTAGGAAGTGTGGCATTGTTGTAATTAGTATCTGCACTGCTAACACTATGGCTAATTGTACTGGTGTGGTTTCCTTCGGCGATAGTGTCGTTAACGGCTGTAACGGTAACAGTTTGGGGAGTATTCCAGTTAGCAGATGTGAAAGTGACGGTAGTTTTATCAATGGTAATTTGATTACCACCGTTTAGGGTAACAGTCACATCAGCAGTCGGTTGAGTTTTGAGAACAAGGGTATAACTATCAGTATTACCGCCTTCGGTGACGGCAGTGCTACCACCACTTTGAGTTAAAGTAATGCCGGGAGTTGGCGGTGCAGCAATGGTAAATGTTGCGGTTTTGGCTGCATCACCACTATTACCCGTATTATCTTGGATGGTAGTAGCATCAACTTTTAAGCTGTAAACACCAGGAGTGTTAGTTAAACTATCTAACCCGTTAATGCGATAGGTTGTATCGGAGAGATAGGTAACAGTGACGGTATTAGGTAAGGTTAGGTTAACACCGTCACGGCTGAGGGTCAGATCACTCTGATCAAAGGTATTGAGGTTAATTTGTTCAGAGAATTGAACATCAATAGTATTGACTGGGTTAGGGGTTGAGGTGGGAAGGTTAGGAAATTGGGTAATAGCTGGTTGAGTAACATCAGCAAAAACCCCAAGGGTAGCAGTTGAAATGTTTCCGGCAGCATCTTGTACCCGAATTTCTAGGTTACGAGAACCGGGGGAAGGGAGTTGAATATTGCCACTAAATTGCGTTCCGGTGACGTTAGCTTGTCCTAAGTCTTGGTTAGTGGTTAGGTCTTTGATATATACCCGGAGGTTAGATTCGGGTAAATTGCCTGTAATGGTGATATTTTGGCTATTAACTCGGAATTGTCCGAATTGATTGAGAATCCCTAATGAAGCAGTTTGTAGTTCGGCTGTTGGGGTAGCATTAACTTGAATATTAGTGGGAATATTGGGGGCAATGCTGTCTAATGTCCAGGTTTGATTTAGGGAGTTACTGACGCTATTTCCTGCTGCATCTTTAATTCCTGTACCGTTGACGGTGAGGGTGTAAACGCCGTTATCAGCTTGTAGTCCGCTTAATCCTTTGATGGTGTATGTGGTTTCGTTGCGTTTTTCTAGGGTGACACCATTGGTGATTAAATTGGCACTCCCATCACGGTTTAAGATCAGGTCATTAAAATTCAGTGTATCTTTGTTAATTGCCTCAGAAAAACTGATTTCTACGCTAGTAACTGCCGTATTGCGAGGACTGGTGAGGTTAGTAATACTGGTGAGGGTGGGAATGGTGTTATCGAGTACCCAGTTAAAGCCTTTACCGCCTACGCCGTTGTTACCATCAGTATCCTGTACGCCATTAGCGGTGACTAATAGTTGATAATCCCCTTCGGTGTTGGTAAATTGGGCAAAGTTACCGACTCGGAAGGTAGTCGCATCAATTTGGGTGATGGTGACGGTGTTGTTAACTAAGCTTTCGCCATTGTTGCGTAGTAGGGTGATGTCGGTGTAGTCGAAGCTACTGGGGTTAATGGCTTCTGTGAAGGTGACATCGAAGGTATTAACGGCAGTGTTAAGTAAGGTAGAGTTAAAGCCGATAATTGAGGCAATAGCGGGTCTGTCGCCTGTAAATGTCCAATTTTCGTTAACAATACCTGCCCCGGCGTTACCTGCTAAGTCTTGGATGCCTGTCGCATTAACACTAAGTTGATATTGTCCAATATTGCCTGTAATTCCGGTTAAATTATTGATTTGGAAGGTAATCGGGTCAATTTGGTTGATTGTCACCCCGTTAGTAATTAAATTTGCCCCACCATCAAGGGTTAAGCTTAAGTCTTGATAATCAAAGGTATTGGTGCGGATGGCTTCGCTAAAGACGACGGTTAAGCTATCAACAACTGTATTGCGGGGGTTGGGCGAAACATCAACGATTTCGCGGACTTGGGGGGCGGCGTTGTCGTTGCTGTTGTAGATGATTTTGTAGCTGCCCGTGCTGTCTTTGTCGAGGAAATGTAGTATATTTTCGTATACTGGTCGTCCGGTGGCGGGGAAGGTGCGATCGGTGCGCCAGATGTTGTCTAGATTGATTAAAGTACCATCGGAACGTAATAGCTGTTTAATTTGGAATTGTCCGTTGGCGGGATCTTCGAGGGTGATATAAGTCCAACCGACCTCACCCCCTAACCCCTCTCCTGTGAGGAGAGGGGAGTTTACGGTGATTTGTGCTTCTAGGTCGAAGATGGTAACGGGTGCGTCAACGGTGGCGGTGTCAACGGTGGTGACGGGTGCGGTTGTGCCGTTGCTGAAGTAGAGGGTATCGGGGTAGAATTTGGCATCAAAGGTGTCGTTAACGAGGAAATCAGGCAGATTATCACTGTCTGCTGCAACTTTTTGGATAAGTTCGTGAATTTTGACTTCTTTGATGAGGGAGAGTTCTTTGTTGCCGAGTCCGTTGACGTGTTCAAAGGTGGCTTTGTATTCGATGAATTTACCCTGTAGGGTAGATTTGAGCAACCAGTTAGCGACGGCGGTTTCTCCTGCTGCAATATCGCCAAAGTTGACTGCGAGGGAGGGAGTAACGTCTTCTCCGTTGACTTGGGAACCGATGATATTGAAATTAATCAGTAATCCTTTCTCATTTTCGATGATTTTGGGTTGAGAGGAGGTAATGCTGAGATTTTTCGCGTCGCCATAGCCTTGATTGCGGACTAAAACGGCGAGATCGAAGGGTACAGCTACTTCGGTGGCATCAGTGAAGGGATCATCGCCATAGACGTTGCGGGATTGGAAGTAGTCTAGGTACAGTTCGGCTTGGGGTAGGACGGTGATGGGAGTGGAAAGTAAGGGGACGTTAATGACTTGTCCGTTTTCGGTGTAGGAGAGTGTACCGCCGATGTTGTAAGTGGTAGCGGTTTGGGGTGCGGCGAGGTTAGTGGGGATAAATGTCCATTCGGCACTGCCTAAACCTTCATTTTGGGGGGTGTTGGGGTCATCGCCTGTGAGGATACCTGTACCATCTACTGCGGTGATATTTTTGATGGTGGGGTTGGTGATGCCAAAGAGGTTGTTAACGATATTGCCGTTTGCGTCTTTGACTTGGAGGGTGACGGAGAGGTTTTCGAGGTTGGTGGCGTTGCCGTTGTCGATTTCTAGTGCGCCGAGAAAGGCGGAACGAGTCATTACTGCTTCTTGGTCAATGGTAATGCGGACTTGAGCGCAAACTCCAGATTGAATCTCATTAGATTGAATCTCATTGTCAGCTTTTTTTGCGGCAGTGCTAACAGCAAACTCCACATCATTAGGTAAACCATCACCGTCAGTATCGGCCGCCGTACTACCTTGAAATACAAGACTAGCAGTTAAATCAATTCCTCGTCTTGATGATGGTGTATAGCCATAACTATGACTAACTAAGCTTGTTATCGGATCAAAGACTACCATGTGATAGTATTGATTAGAAGGTAAGACAGTTTGAAAGTTCCCGTTCTGGTCACTCTTTATCCGTTGAACGACATTATTGGAAAGATTAGGGAATTCAATTGCAATAAAATCATCACCCCATTGAGGATAAACTACTGTATCTAAACCTGTTCCTATGAAACTAAAGCGAGATTTAGAATTATTGGGATCGTTACTGGTAATTTCAACTACTCCTCGATCTAATCCCAACTTGTTAGGATCAAACTCAACACCAAAAGACCACGACTCACCCAAGTTTAGTGTAATAGGATTAGTGGCTAAGTTATTAGCAATATCAAGTAATTTGAAAGCACTACTACCTTCAACTAATTTAATATCAGAAATACTAAGAGGTTGAGTACCGTAGTTAGTAATTGTTGCCAGATTATGCGTTTCTACTTTTCCACCAACTACAGCGACACCACCTAAATTATTGTTCTGGGTGTTGAAGGATAGATAAGGATTGGTACTTTGACCAAATCCTGTCAGTGGAATTTCTACAATTGGTTGAAGTGCATCGCTATTAATTACTAAGGTAGTGTTGGACTGACCAATCACAGAGGGGTCAAAACTAATCCTAATCGGTGTATTTGTTCCTGGTGCAAGAACTAAACCACTGGTGAAGTTGCTTAAGGTAAATTGACCTGTATTTCCTGCAAGGGAAATATTATTAATTGTGGCAGATTGATCGCCTACATTAGCAAGAACAAAGTTTAATGTTGCTACCGAACCAGTAAGATTGACATTTCCAAAATTGATAACATCAACAAAGTTTTGAGAGCTACTATCTAACAACCATAAAAGTCCATCATTAATTGGTTGCGGTGGTTGCGAATCTGGATCATTTGTACCTTCAGGAGCATCTCCTCTTCCTGTTGTAATATAAGTCGAATAATACTGAACTGCTTGTTGTCCTTCGGCTTGATTCCAAGGTAGTCCTAATGCAATTTTGAAAGCATTGGCTGTGGTTGTAAAACTCTTTTGTGCGCCTAATACAAACCCTTGAGCCATTACATCACTAGCGTTGAAATTATTGGTGTGGTTGAGTCCAACATTATGCCCCAGTTCGTGAGCAATGGTTTTACCTAGCGATCTGACTAATTGTTGGCGAGTCCAGTCTCCTGTTCTTTCAGTAAAGTAGCGATTGAGATAAACATCAACATGACCATTGTAATTTTCATTTAATGCTTCGGATAACCTAAAGTTTTGTTCAGCTTTACTATAGATTGTCCGTTTGTTGTTAATGTCGTCAATATTGAACTGGCCATTCTCGTTATCAACAATAAAAGCATATCCTAACGTTGGAGAAGATTCATCTAACAAGTCCAGAGACTCTGCTTCCCAGTCATCAAAATCAACTGTCCCAGATGATGAAGAAGTTACTCGTTCTAACCCTGCACTAAATGGATTGAGCAACCCTGCTGCTTCAGCAATCACATCATTAATAAATGCGGATGCTTTTATAGCATCAAAAACAACAGTTCCATCAGCGTTAGCTGTCCCAAAGATCAGTTTTTCATTGGTAGTCATGTCATTACTAAACGCATTCTCAACAGCATCTGTAAAGTCATCAGGGTTGAAGAACGAACTAACATCAACAAACCACTTTTGTTTGGGTTCACCATCACCTTTAAGCTTAAGAGTACCAACATCTTTTCCAGTGGGAGTTTTAATGGTTAAAGTTCCACTTTGATCTAGTCCAACTGAAGTTGGCTTAAATTCGACAGTTGAACCTGAAGCAGAAAACGCACCTGAAGCACTAAGTTGAGGGGTTGCCGAACCTGCTTTTAAGCTAATCGGTTTGGTTCGAGTGCCATTGACGAGGGTATCCTCGAACTCAATGCGTTTATCGTTATGGTCAGCATCCGTCCCATCAATGAAGCGATATAGGTAATAGGTAGTCTTTTCAGTATGCGTAGAGCCATCTGGCTTACCTGTCACTTCAGTGATAATAATCTTGCTACCATAAAGAATATTTTCATTAAGTTGAGAGAAAGGTGCGCTTTTTGTACCTTTTAAAATTCCAGCCATTTCAACATAGGATTGGACAACCGCTTCATAGGAGCGTTTTTCTCCACTTCCTGCTGATAGGGTAAATGAACTACCCATTAAAGGTTCGGTTGTTCCTGACTGTTGTTTCATAAAGTCAGCTAAAGGTCTCTCTACCTGAATGTTGACAGAAATATAGGGCTGTTTCTTGTCAGGGTCTTCGGGTCTTTGAGGAATGTTACAATCTTGTGGTGGTGTTGGTGGTGGTGGGGTATCAGGTATCCTCTCAGGTGCTTTCCATTCTTTTTTCGGGAATGAGCCACTTTCCCCCGAAATTAATGGGATAACTTGTTCCGATTCATTTTTTGTATCTTCAGGAGTCGGTGGTGGCGGAGATAATGGTGGTGGGCCACCAGAACCGCCGCAGCTACCATCACTACAATTAGATGGCTGGTTAACTATAATAGGAGTGGGAGTAAATTTAGGAACCGCAGGTACAGTTGGAGTTGGAGTTGGGAGAATTCCACCATCTGGCGGACAATTACCTTCTACATTGTTAGAACCAATTCCTGTTCCAATCGGAATTCCACCACGACATGGAATTATGTACTGAAGAAAACCAGGGAGCGAACAAGAAACAGATGGTGTTGTGGTAGCTAGTGTTGCTAACTCATTACTATTACTTGTTAAAGTATCAAAATCCGCAATTCTAGTAATTCTTATAGGAATAGTTAGAGAACTTTTTGCTCCCAGTGAAACAATATCTTCGATCAAAGGCTCAACTTTATAGAAAGGATGATCTGCAAATTGCAATTTGAGATCCTGGGCAGCAATTAACCCATGATTGGTAACTCTCATATCTACTTGCTTGACTTGACCAACCACTTGCAGATCCCCATAATCAATTAATGGCGGATCAATTACTACAACAGGAATCGGTACATCAGTCTCAAAAACACTTTCAACCGTGATATTGTATTTATCCTGAATCTCTGTTGGGGTAACATTCCAAATATATTGAACGGTTTGGCGAGATAAAAACGCATCAACATTCTCCGTTTCCCCTGCATCTAACTGAATCGTTTGACGGAAAGTATCGTGCTTATCTGCCTTAATTTCAATGTTATAAAACCCTTCATTAATATTAGACAGGTTAATCATTCCTGTCTCATCTGTCACCGTAGTGGCTATCACTGCATTACTGAAATAATCCCGTAACGTTACCGTTGCATTCGCTAACTTCGGCGCACCTTCTGCAAAATAGAATAATTCATCAACCGTATTAATCCGTATATTACCTTTAGCATCACTTACCGCACGGAAGTTAAAATCAACAGATAAATCCCCATCATTTCCAGCAGCATCTAAGAAGAGATTGCCTGTATATTCCGTTAACGGTAAATTCGCCTCTGGAGACAGTAATAAAGTAACTTTTGTAGATTCTCCCGAATTTAACGCCGAAATTGTCACAGGAGAAGCTAACTTTAACCAAGGTTCATTCGGTAACAACACCTCAATATTTTCTGCAACCCCTCCCCCCTCATTCGTCACCTCAAATTCAACAACCGTCTGATCTCCCCGTAACATCCCACTACTCACCAAATTAGTAGAAGCCACTAAACGGGGGACAATGCGCTCTAAATTGACATTAACAGGTAAAACCGCCGTCGCGCCTTCCGCACTGGTAAGCTTGATATTAAAAGTATCTTGGGTAATATAGGAATCATTAGGCGCAGTAATCGTGTAGCTAACGGTATTATTCCCCGAACCATCCAAGACTGAGGGGGTATTAACCTGCACATTCCACCCATTCACCACACTATCAACCGTCGCCGTAATCCCCGTTAACCCAATATTCGTGATGTTTTCCAGTCCGATAGAACCAGTAAAGGGAGAATTGGCAATGACTTTATTGGTGACTTGATTGCTATTAAACTTCATCCCCAACAGCTTAAAACTGTCTTCGGGTGCTGTATCTTCGTTGGGATTACTGGGGAAATAGGCATTAATGTTATATTGTCCCCCTTCTGTGGGTAGGGGATTAAATGCCTTAACAAAATTGCCGTTACCATCCGTAAACGCGCTTAATTCCCGAATTGTGCCGTTATTTTCAACTTTAATGGTGACAAATTCAAAAGGTACAGGGGAATTATCCGCATTATTAACCGCACTTCCTCGCAATGTCACCGCTTGTCCATTTGTCCCAATTACCGTATCAGTGGAAACGGTAGCGCGATAAGCAGGAGTAACTGTAATGGCATTGGTGACGGTGTTATTCTGTTCTCCTAACCCCGCGCCTTCATTAACAGTATTGTTAGCGTCAGTGGTGGCAATTAAATAATATTGTCCCGCAGTTTTCGGCGCAAAGAAGGGGATATTACGGTCATAGAAAGAATTAAAGGGAATATTTGGGGTAAAGGTGGTTTCAGTGATCAGAGTATCACTACTATCAAATTTATTATCAGTAGAAAGATAAACCTTATCTGTCCAAGTTCCCGAAGCAGGAGATAAACCTTTATTTTCGACTTTATAGGTTAAATAAGACTGTTTACCCGTATAAAGGGGGTTAGTTGTTGCTGCTAAATTAGTAATTTGTAAATCTGGTACATCAATGTCACTAACCTCGACAGTTTTCACCCCATTATTAAACCCGTTTGCAGTTGCAGTCAGGGTGACACTTTGAATACCATCGTTAACCCCATCATTTACCCCAGTGACAATAAAGGTAGCAGAGGTTTGTCCGATGGGAATAGTAACAGTTTGGGGTGTGGTTGCTTCAGTGGTGTCGCTACTGGTGAGGTTAACGGTTAATGCTTCTGTTGTGGGGGTATTTCGGGTAATGGTAGCGGTAGCAGTTCCCGTCTCGCTGATAATATTTTTATCGAGGGTTAGGGTTAAGCTAGGACTTTCATTATCTGTAACATTAAGATTAGCAGTTGCTTGTCCTGCATCTACCGTTATATTTGTCCCTGTATAGGTAGGTTTAGCGGTAATAATAAACGCTTGTGTGCCATCTAAAATGGTATCATCAACCCCTTTTATTTCAAAGGTTGCTGATGCTTGATTAGCAGGAATAATGACGCTGGTGGGAACAGTTGCTTCTGTGGTGTCGCTGCTACTAAGTTGAACTTCTAGGGGAGTATTGGTAATAATATTTCGGGTGACTGTAGCGATCGCTTTACCCCCATTCTCGCTGATACTATTAGCAGCTAGGGTCAAGGTTAAAATCACCCCATCATTATCTATCACTGCTACAGTATTCTGACCACTAATAAACCCAGAAGCTGAGGCAATAATTGTATAGTTTTTCGGCAGTTCTATTAAGGTATCATCGACGGCAGTAATATTAAATGTTGCTGAAGTTGCACCTGCTGGAATGGTAACAGTTGTAGGTACAGTAATTTGACTACTTTCACTATTAACTAAGGTGACTGTTAAGGATGCTGTAGTGTCTGTATTACGGGTGACTGTTCCCTGAATGGTGTTACCTTCGTTGACTTGTTGGGAATTAATATTAACCGTTAAAGTGGGTTTAAAATCATCATCCAAAATGTTGACAATCGCGCTCTTTTGTGCATCATTAATTGTTGCTCCTCCAGTCGGGTTAGTTAGGGTTAAGTTGATGGTTTCTGTATTTTCTAAAACCGTATCATTGATGATGGGAATAGTAACTGTTTTACTGGTTTCTCCATTAGCAAAGTTAACCGTAATAGGTGTAGCAACATAATCACTTCCTGATGTTGCTGTACCATTTATTAATAATATTTGTGCGCTAATTGCCCCATCACTTCCCCCAGTGCGGTTAATAGTAACTTGAGTGACAGGTGTGCCATTTTCATTAATATCATAAGTGGCATTGCTGAAGGATAAAACACCAGGCACTGCATCATTATCAATGATACTTAAAAAGGCTGTTGTTTGTGTCCCTAATATTGCCCCATTGGTGGGATTTGATAGGGTTAAGTTGACTGTTTCTGTGGGTTCATAAACCGTATCATTATTGATGGGAATATTAACAATTTGACTGGTTTCTCCATCAGTAAAATTAACCGTAATAGGTGAATTATTATAATCACTTCCTGCCGTTGCTGTTCCATTACTAGGGGTTAAAGTAACACTAACTATGCCATCACTTCCCCCTGTACGATTTAATGTTATGTTAGTAACTGGTGTACCATTTTCATTAACACTATAACTACTCGTATTAAAAGCAATTGTACCCGGTCGTAAAGGATCATCATTAATGATGATTAATGTGGCTGTTGTTTGCGTTCCTAATGTTGCACCACCAGTGGCATTTGTTAACGTTAAATTGATAGTTTCATCGGGTTCAAATTGAAGATCATTAACGATAGGAATGGTGATAGTTTTACTGGTTTCTCCACTAGCAAAACTAACCGTAATAGGGGTGTTATTGTAGTCAGATGGTGCAGTTGCTGTACCCCCTGTATAGGTAATGGTTGCGCTAACTGCGCCGTCACTTCCTCCAGTACGATTTATGGTTATATTAGCTGTTCCGTTTTCGTTAACGCTGTAACTTGCAGTATTAAAAGATAATGTACCTGGATTACTTATTGGATCAGGTTGTAAAGTAAATAAAGCACTATCAGGAACAATTTGCTTGGGAATATTGCCATCAACACTTGACCAAGAAAAATTCATGACTTCGCCTCCATTGGCCTCACCGTAGAGCATTAAAATGTCATGTAATCCTGCGGTTAAAAATGCTGTACCACTTATTTCTATCGTGCCGTGTAATCCTCCATTATTAACTGTAGAATTACTAGCAGACGGAGAAAATGCTGCACCATCTAAAAATAAATAACTAGCATCATCACTATTCAAATAAAATGTGTAATTTCCAGTTATAGGAATATTAATATATCCCTGCCAAAGAACACTAAAAGTGTCTAAATCTGCGAGGGAAGTATTGCCAAGATTCCAAGAATTACCAGCAAAGTCTATCGTGCTATCATTGCGGCTGAGAACGAGTTGATTTTGAGCAAAGAAATTAAAATTATCGTTCCAATAACCATCGTAATATTGTGCTGCTAATCCACCAGAAGCTACGCTAGGATTCGTAAAGTAATTAGAATTAATATCTAATCCTGTTACTCCTTCAACAACGGCAATTAATTCATCGGGTTCTGTGCCTGGTTTATCAATAAATATTCCTGTTCCTGACACTCCAGCAATGGGAGAATTAGCGAGAATATAATTACTTTTTGCCCCGAATAATTGAATCTTATCTTCATTGATATTAAAGTCTTTAATCAGGGCATAATCACTAATACCATTAGTGCTAGTATTGCCATCATCATAATAGGCTTTTGTCGCATCTCCTAAGATAAAGCGATCGCTTCCTGTTCCCCCTTCTAATGTATCAATTTCACCGATTCCAGGAGCAGCCGCAGTAGTATTAACACCAATTAGGCGATCGCTTCCATCCCCACCATTAAGGGAGTCATTACCAGTACCCCCTTCTAGGGTATCATTCCCTGCATTACCTGTGAGGGTATTATTGCCACTGTTACCTGTGAGGGTATTGTTAAGGGTGTTACCCGTCGCATTGAGGTTATTTGTGCCTGTGAGAGTGATATTTTCAACATTAGCGAGGGTTTCAACGCTGTAGGAAATAGAAGCTTGAATGATGTCTATTCCTGCACTAACATTCTCATTGATGGTGTCCCCTAGTTCATCAATAATGTAAGTATCATCGCCGATACCCCCTTCAAGGATGTCAATACCCGTACCACCGTTGAGGGTGTCATCCCCTGCACCACCTTTTAAGGTATCTTCAAGGTTGCCACCGATGAGGTTATCGTTACCGCTACCACTTGTAATGTCAAATTTCTCGATATTGACGTAATTTACAGAGTTTCCAGTGGTGGAGATTGTTCCACCGCCATTATTAGGGGTTGTGGAGGTTATATTGGTGCTAAGGGTGGAGTAGTCAACTTTTAATAAGTCAATATCCGCACCTCCATCAACATTATCAACACCTAGTCCGGGGTCTAAAGCATCATTACCCGCTTCACCATAAAGGTTATCATTCCCCCCTAACCCTGAAAGAGCATCATTACCGTCCCCACCATAGAGGTCATCTCGATTGGTATCACCTCCTTGTAGACTGTCATCTCCGGCTTCTCCAAACAGTTGGTTCCATCCCGTTGCACTACCAATGACCGTATCATTGCCTGCACCCGCATAAATTTGATTTTTCCAATGGCCATCGTAATTATCTGTAGCCGAAACGTTGATATTATCGTTCCCTGAACCTGTTCTGAGTCGAGTTCTTTCTATTCCTTGGAAAACTGTGCCGTTATTTGACCCACCTGTGATAGTGCCATTGTTGACATTGGTATAGATAATGGTGGTGTTGGCTGTGTCGTTACCGTTGTCAATGTCTAGATAGTCGCTGCCATTTCCCCCATCAATACTATCTGCACCTGTTCCTGGAGCTAAATAGTCGTCTCCGTCTCCCCCATTTAAGTTATCATTACCCGCTTCACCATAAAGGTTATCATTCCCCCCTAACCCTGAAAGAGCATCATTACCGTCCCCACCATAGAGGTCATCTCGATTGGTATCACCTCCTTGTAGACTGTCATCTCCGGCTTCTCCAAACAGTTGGTTCCATCCCGTTGCACTACCAATGACCGTATCATTGCCTGCACCCGCATA
>NZ_LJOU01000053.1:0-40383 GCF_001672085.1 Anabaena sp. AL93
CGAGACATATTTGAATCTACTAAGTCTTGGGGTGAAAGCATAATCAATTTATTAGATTGGATGCATAATGGACTTTCGTATTTTCCCAAAAGTATAGGAACAATGATTAGATGGTTTGGTGAAGTCGTAGGTTATTTTGATGGCAGAACTACGAGTGGTACTGTTGAAGGAATTAATAATAAACTCAAATTAATCAAAAGACTTGGATATGGCTTTCGTAACTTTAGTAATTTCCGATTACGTAGTTTATTAAACTGGCACTTTAGTATTAATTCTCCATAAAAGAGACGCAAGAGCCGTAATTGTTTGATAATTATTGGTAATATTCCTAATAATCCAATTAATTCTCTCTTGATAAATAAACCACCAAAAAAACCTGGTAAACTGAGGAGAATAATAACAGCGAAGCCCAGATATTGACCGATAAAAATATGTCTACGGCGGAAATTTTGATCTATTTGCGAAAAAAATAGGAGCAAAATAATAATGTCATCAATGTCATCAATATTAGTGACTGTAAAAGCAATGATGCTTTGAGTAAAAGTAGTAATTAGACTATTCATTGCCAATATTTATGTAAAAGTTCAGAGTTTAAAAAGCTGCTACACAAACAAAGTTCACATTTCGACAAGCTCACTGTAACACTTGTCGAACTGCTCAGTGACCACATGCATAGGCTAACAAAGAATTAAGGGCTGAAACCCATGAAGGTGGTTTTTGTCTGTGTACAGGATGAACCTAGCCTTTTCAAATATCCTCTAACGAATTGCTTGATATCTTCCCAAAGCCATTAAAGGAAAATACTGTTGATAAAGGTGATACTTCAAATAAAAATGACAAGGAAAGCCCGTGCCGGTAAAGTAAATTTCATCCCAAGTACCATCGGATTTTTGCGTTTCTAGCAGGTAATTAATCCCCTTTTCAATACTATCAAGAGCTAATTTTCCCGTAGCTTCACCTGCTGCTATTAACCCAATTAAAGCCCATGCAGTTTGGGATGCTGTACTGTCACCTTTTCCTTTTAAACTAGGATCATTGTAACTAAAACAAGTTTCTCCCCAACCACCATCAGAATTTTGTACTTTTACTAACCAAGCTGCACCTTGATTTATATCTCTAGCATATTTCAAAGGATTAATTAAAGCCAAAGCTGATAAAACGCCGCTAGTTCCATAAATGTAATTTACACCCCAACGTCCAAACCAACAACCTTCTATTTCTTGTTCTTTCAAAAGATAATCTAAAGACTTTTCTAAATTATCTGGTTGAATTGATAAATTACAAGCCCCCAACATTTCCAATACTCTAGCAGTGACATCAGCCGTATTTGGATCAATCATCGCTTTCAAATCACCATAGGGGACAGAATTGAGCCATTCTTGATCATTATCAAGATCAAAAGCCGCCCAACCACCTGGTTTACATTGCATCGTCGCAATCCAATTTAAAGCCCTATCAATAGCTTGTTTTTTTAGTTCCTCATTTGGCAATTTTGCTTGATGTAAAGCCATGACAACCACAGCCGAATCATCCACATCTGGGTAAAAACGATTTTCAAATTCAAACGCCCAAGCACCGGGTTTTCCCTGCTTGTTTTTGACATTCCAATCACCATAATCAAGAATTTGTTTCTCTATTAACCATTCTCCAGCTTTGACAATAGGGGCATTATTTGGCGCGAAACCTGAATCTATTAAAGCCCGAATTGCCCAAGCTGTGTCCCATACAGGAGAAACACAAGGTTGGACACAGTAACTATTTTCTATTTCAATAGCAAAATTATCAACTGCTTTTAAACCTCGTTCAATAATTGGATCATTAGCATCATAATCTAAACACTTTAAAGCTAATAGAGAATTTAACATAGCGGGAATAATTCCCCCCCAATCACCTGTAACTTCTTGACGTTCTAAAATCCAATTTTCTGCCGCTTTAATCCCTTCATTTCTAAAAGGGACAAAATTTAGACTTTCTGCTAATTTAAAACCATCATCCAGAATGTTAAATATATCTGACCAATCACCATTTTTTGGTAATTTCCAACGGACATTATTCACACCTTCAGCATATAATTCATCTAAATTAATTGGCTGATCAATTTTAAAGACAGGTTTTTGATCAAAGACAATTAATAAAGGTACAGTGCTAGAACGAGCCCAACTCGAAAGTTCATAAATATTGAAGAAAAAATTATCGGGTAGCAACATTACCCAAGGTGGTAAAGAAGGCAGTCCGCGCCAATTATAACAGCCAATTAAAGCTAGATGTAATTTTGTAAAAATCCGAGTTTTGCTAATACCACCTTTAGCTAAAATTAGGGATTTCGCTTTTAGCAATGCTGGGTCTGTAGGGGATACACCTAACAACCTCAAAGCCATATAAGCTTCTACGGTTGTACTTAAATCTCCACCATCACCATAAAATAACTCCCAACCTCCATGTTCTCGCTGTTGAGAACGGAGATAATTTTCAACTTTATGCAAAGGTCTGGTTTTATCAGTTCCCCAAATCTTATGCAGTAAAACAGCTTCCGAAGTGATGGTAACATTAGATTCTAACTCTGCCCACCAATAACCATCGGGATTTTGAATAGAAAGCAGATGTTTTTGACTGGCGGCTATCGCATCAACAACTTTATTGACTTTTGTTCTATCTTGTGTTTCCATCAAATACCTACCTCAGCACCAAACTCAAGTATTTAATAACATAACCGAATTACGAGAAAATTCTTCCCCAAAATCAGCAAACATTGTATTCTATCCAAGTCAGTGAGAATTAAATGTGTTTTTTAAGTTTTAAATTGGAGTATAGCAACAGTTATGGCAACAATTATCTTGAGTTTGACCCTTCTATCCTTAGTCATTTGGTTATTTTTAATCTTATTTTGGGGGCAATTTTGGCGAATTAATCACCAATTAGAAGCAACGCCCGACAAAAATATTGAGCATAACACCTTACCCACAGTGTGCGTAATCATTCCCGCCCGCAATGAAGCCGATGTCATTCCCATTAGCTTGCGATCGCTCCTCCTGCAAGACTATCCTGGTAAATTCACCATCTTCCTAGTAGACGATCAAAGTAGCGACGGTACAGCCAACTTTGCCCAAGGAGTAGCCCACGCCCTCGACAAAACCCCACAATTGCAGATTATATCCAGCCCCCCATTACCTCCGGGTTGGACAGGCAAATTATGGGCAATGGAACAAGGTGTACAAACAGCCAGCCAATTAAAACCAGACTATTTTTTACTTACAGACGCAGATATAGAACATCATCCCAGTAACCTCCGCCGCCTAGTTGCCAAAGCCGAAGCACAGAAATTAGACCTCGTATCCATCATGGTACGATTACGCTGTCAAAGCTTTTGGGAACAACTATTAATACCCGCATTCGTCTTCTTCTTCCAAAAACTCTATCCCTTTTCCTGGGTAAATAACCCCAAAAAGGCGATCGCCGCCGCCGCCGGAGGTTGTATTCTCATTCAGAAAGAAGCCCTCAATCGAATTGGTGGATTACAAGTTATTCGTCAAGCCCTAATTGATGACTGTTCCCTAGCCAAAGCCGTCAAATCAACCAAGGGAAAAATCTGGTTAGGACTCAGCACTCTCACCCGTAGCTTACGCCCCTACGATTCCCTCAAAACAATTTGGGATATGGTCGCCAGAAGTGCTTATACACAACTGAATTATTCCCCCTTTCTCCTCCTAGGTAGCCTCTTAGGAATGATCTTAGTTTATATAGTCCCCCCAATAGGAATTATTTTAGGACTGGTATTCGGGAATTGGATAATTACCCTCACCTCTGTCATCGGATACCTGCTAATGACTTTTGCTTACTTCCCAATTACTCGCTTTTACAAATGCTCCCCCGCTTTTGCCTTTAGCCTACCCATAATTGCCTTTATGTATACTTGTATGACACTAGATTCAGCATTACAACATTGGCAAGGTCTTGGAGGCGCATGGAAAGGTAGAGTATATGCCAAATAACAAAATAGGAGAAGCAAAAGCAGCAAAGACAGAAATTTCCCTCTTCTTTTGACTTCTGACTTGGCGTAAGCCATAAGTAGTGGGACAGAATTAATTACACAATGTCATTGCGTAAGCGTTGCGTGGCGTTAGCCATATGGAACGAAGTGAAATGAAGCAATCGCAAGGGTTGTGATTGCTTCCCTTCGCTCGCAATGACTGTAAATATTTTTGTCCAATTACTTACTTCTGACTCCTGATCCCTAATCAAGCCAGAGTTTACCCCGTTGACAACCAGTAGCAGACATTTTTCCTAAAAATCCCCATTTTTACCCATTAAACACCAGCCCCAGCATTAACCACACATTAGGATTACTGGTAAAGACAGTAGATCAAAAGTAGTCAGAATATTTAAAACAAGTCCGGATTGGACATTAACAATTAGGGATTAAGTTATAGGAATCTGGACTTGAGAACAGGGAAGAAAAATTTTTCCCATTGATATCAAGTATCATAACCGCAGACTAAAACAGATTGTCATGTTTACAGCCAATGATAAAAGCCCAACTCAGGAATTTGCGTGTTATTGACCTCAACTTCACAGAAACTTCACAACTAATAACACAATATCTAGGCTATACTGTTTTCGGACAATCAAAGTAAACTTTCTCATTAGTGAAAAGCTAAGAGTCCTTAAATCAAATCAGGCATAAACTTCAGCATCTTCCCGCGTCTGGGTGTAGTCGGCAAAAACCCCAAGTCTTAAATAAATAGACCTGGATTTGATTATATGAGGTGAAAAATTGGGTACACAAATATGGATATAAAGAGAGTTTGATCTGGCATAGAAACTAACCGTATCTGACCATCCGAAAAAATTATCTCCACCAACTCTGGCGACTCAACTGCAAGCCAGGGAAGTCTCATCATACCAGGGTATTAACTACTATTCCCCTATTTCCATCAAAAGTTACTCTAACAACTCAAGCTTAGGGGCAACCACGCATATTTACCCCAGAGGTATGAAATTCTGTCGATACTATCACCAACACTCTAGCCACTCAACTACAGCCTAGAGCTATTTCTCAACGCAGATTTATAGCAAATACTTGTGTAACTAGGGTGGAACTACTTATTACACCAGCTTTGCTGTAACCGAAATTTGTCAACCATTGAAGAAAAACTAATAACACTACATCATTATGGAACCACTCACCACAACTGAAGATAGCAGCAATCCATCAATAGAACCATATCCTATCGCCACCACAACTGAAGATAGCAGCAATCCATCAATAGAACCAGATCCTATCGCCACCACAACTGAAGATAGCAGCAATCCATCAATAGAACCAGATCCTATCGCCACCACAACTGGAGTCAGCAGCAATCCATCAACAGAACCAGATCCTATCGCCACCACAACTGGAGTCAGCAGCAATCCATCAACAGAACCAGATCCTAATCCTATCGCCACCACAACTGGAGTCAGCAGCAATCCATCAACAGAACCAGATCCTAATCCTATCGCCACCACAACTGGAGTTAGCAGCAATCCATCGATCATAACAAGTGAAAATAGCCCAGTTGAGGAGATCCCATTTGAAGCAGCCCTACCAGATTCTAATTCCAGCAGTGACAATGAAGAGGTATTTTTGATCGGTATAGATCCTGTAACTGGCGAGACTATTGTTATCGATCCTGTAAGTGGTGAGATTATACCCACTTCCACTCCCATATCCAACAACAACGGCTTTACTATCAAGGGTGTAAGTAGCGATGAGTTCGGCTACTCAGTTGGCGCTGTTGATATTAACGGTGATGGAATTGAAGATATCGTCATTGGTTCACCTTCGAGCGATCCTAATAACAAAAGCAACGCCGGAAAAACCTATGTAGTCTTTGGTGAAAGAGATTCACTTAATCGAACCATAGATGTCTCTAGCCTCGATAACACTAAAGGCTTTGTGATCAATGGGGCTAAAGCAGGCGATAAATCCGGCTATTCTGTTAGGAATATTGGGGATATTAATGGTGATGGTGTTGATGACCTAGCCATTGGAGCACCTGGTGCAAATGGGAATAGTCTCGGCTCTGCTTATGTCATCTTTGGCAGTAACGACCCCAACTATTTTAATAGTCCCATCGAACTTTCCAACCTTGGCAGTAAGGGCTTTAACATTCAAGGCAGTGGATTTAGTAGTAATGCCGGTTGGTCTGTTAGTGCTGCGGGCGATATCAATGGTGATGGCATCAAAGAGCTATTAATTGGCGCAACCAATCCTGGTGACAACGGATCAGGGACTATAGGTGAAAGCTATGCCATCTTTGGGAAAGAGAATTTTGACTCAACCCTAAACCTCGACGACCCAAACTTTGGGCTTGATGACGGTTTGATTATCTACAGCTATAACCCGGATAACCCAAGTGATGACAACAATAGCTTAGGTTATTCTGTCAGTGACGCTGGGGATATCAACGGTGATGGAATTGATGACCTCATCATTGGTGCGCCCTATGCGAATCCCAATGGTAACAATTCTGGCAGCAGTTATGTCATTTATGGGCGTAGCAATGACAACCCCTTTACTGATGATATTAACATTGCCAACCTCAGTAGCAGCGATGGCTTTGTCATCAACGGACAAGATGCTGATCAATCAGGACTCTCTGTTAGCAAAGCTGGGGATATCAACGGTGACCGCATCGGAGACTTGATTATTGGTGCGAAAGGCAAAGGCTATGTGGTCTTTGGCAAACAAGATTTTGGTTCTAGCATCAATCTTTCTGACCTTAATGGTAGCAATGGCTTTACCATCAATGGTATTTCAACCCTTGATAACTCCGATTGGTATGTCAGTGGTGCTGGGAATATTAACGATGATGACATTGATGACATCATCATTGGGGCAAAAAATGCTAATAATAATGTTGGACAAGTCTACGTCATTTATGGCACAGAGGAAGACTTTGCACCTACCTTTGAACTCTCAAGTCTCGAAAGTCCCGACAGTCAAAATGGCTTTATAATTGACGGTGCTTCTATAGGTGATAAGTTAGGTAGCTCGATCAGTAATGGAGATTTTGATGGTGACGGTGTTAACGATTTAATTATTGGCGCACCTGGATCAGGGAAAGTCTATGTGCGGCTTGGCACTGGCACTGATACTGACACGGGAACCGACACGGGAACCGACGCTGGCACTGATACGGGAACTGATACGGGAACCGACACTGGCACTGATACGGGAACCGACACGGGAACTGACACGGGAACCGACACGGGAACTGACACGGGAACCGACACGGGAACTGACGCTGGCACTGATACGGGAACCGACGCTGGCACTGATACGGGAACTGATACGGGAACCGACACTGGCACTGATACGGGAACCGACACTGGCACTGATACGGGAACTGACACGGGAACTGACACTGGCACTGACACGGGAACTGACACTGGCACTGATACGGGAACTGACACTGGCACTGATACGGGAACCGACACGGGAACTGATACGGGAACCGACACTGGCACTGATACCGGAACTGACACTGGCACTGACACTGGCACTGACACGGAAACTGTTAACGTTAACGATTTCCTCTCACTAATTAGTGATAATGTCTTCAATATCAAAGATAACGACGGCAAAGTGACACTAGAAGTAAAATTGACAGGATTCAATTTTAATGGTTTCTATGAAATAGGAGTATTTGCTGTTGATGATGCGTCTGGTAGAATAGATGGAATTGCCCCAGGTGAACCTGGTTATGCAGAAAAAGCATTAGCAAAAGGTCAGATAATTTTCTCTACTATTACTAATCTTCCTGCTGGATTTGATCTCACTAGCCTCGGTAGGTTATTAGAGTTTAACTCCAATGACAATTTGAGATTCTATTTAGTAAAAGATGGTTCAACCGATTCTGTACTGAATAAGAACACACCCATTGGCAATGTTCTCTTTGCCAACCCTTCTACTGTAAAAATTACAGACTTGGGGTCTAATAGTTTCTCTCTAAATTGGGAAGATGGTTCTGGTAATCCAAGTGGATTCGACGATTTGCAAGTCCAGATTCAAGCAAATGATAAATCTATGCCTTTGGGTACAGCTTTGCAAAGTAAACCACAAGGCGAATCGCTGGATTTACGGGGTATTACTAGTGCAGTAACCGCTGATTTTACTGTTTACCGAGAAGCAAGTTACAACAATTTCGTTGGTTTCTATCGCGTAACTGATGGGAATGGCGGTATTGATACTAGTGGTGATGGTATCGCTGATATCCTCCCAGGACAGGATGGTTATGTGCAAGCGGCTCTAAATGGTCGTGTTTCTGATGTTAGTTTGAACGTGAATAACGGCGGAACAGCAGGTTTCAATACTACCCTTCAAGGTGGTGCTATGTATGTACCATTTCTTGTGGCTAATGGTACACTTGATGCCCTACTTGATAGAAATCCTAATAATAACCCAGATATTTACTTCGCCTTCTTGGGGGCTAACTCAGATGGTGTTGATCATGTGCGGATATTAGGTGATAATACCTTTGGCTTTGAGGATTTACGTGGTGGTGGTGATAAAGACTTCAATGATGTGATTGTTAAAGTCAATTTGGCACCAGTAGTTTAGCTTAAAAGATATTTCTCCGGTTTAAATTCTGTTTAGATCCCCGACTTCTCTAAGAAGTCGGGGATCTTATGGGTCTATTGGACATTCTTGCCTTAAGCCGTAAACAATAATTGTGTGACTGTTGTTAAAGCTTTGAGTCCTTTTAATGAACCGGTAATTAATCGAGTTGCTGCTGGGGGTTGACGGATTAATTCCCAAGCTAAGGGTAAAGGTTGTAATGAGCCATCTGCACCAATTGCTGATGTGATATTGGGGATGTCATGGTGAGCATCATCGCTAACTACTCGCAGGATGGCTACTTGTACTGGTGGAGAAACTGCGTCAGATGGTTGCTGGAAAAATTCGAGAAAAGCGTATCCTTCCATATCTACAACGTCAGCACCGGATTGTTCATGTAACTCGCGTTTTTGTGTGGCTTTATACAAGAGGCGATCGCTCGTTAACCCTTTGACTAAAGATACATGATCTCCAAGTTTATTATGTATATCTGCGGTAAAGGAATTATCGCCCTCTTGCAGATTTCCTTGATAAAGACAATTTTGATATAAAACAATATCTCCAATTTGATATTTTTGGCTCAAGCTACCGCATAAACCCATCATCAGCATCCGATTTGCTTGATTATGGGTGAATTGTTGTAAATATTTCCGCACTGGTTCAATTCCCATTGGTATCGCTAATACCTTGGTTTGAGAATTGGGGACGCGCCTTAATCCGCGACAGACGGCTTGATATTCTGCTCCCTGGGGGACTAAGATCAAAGTTGACATGAGAATAAAAAATTTAGAAACTATTTTCCTTTTACTACTAAGAGTGTAAAATACTAAAGATACAACAATTTAATGTTATCCGTGTCTGCCAAAGATATTTTTCATGAATCAGTAAGAAAAGCTTTAGAAAAAGAACAGTGGTTAATTACAGATGATCCACTAAAATTTAAATTTGGTGATGTCAATTTTCAGGTCGATTTAGCTGCCCAGAAATTACTTGGTGCGGAAAAAGCAGGTGAGAAAATAGCTGTAGAAATCAAAAGTTTTCTCAATCCTTCGGCAATTACAGACTTTTACGCTGCGTTAGGTCAGTTTCTCAGTTATCGTCTAGCATTGGAAACTATTGAACCAAATCGTATACTGTACTTAGCGATTCCCTTAGATGCTTATGAAATATTTTTCCAACTTGAATTTACTCAAATTGCACTACAAAGATATCAAGTACCATTAGTAGTCTATGAACCCAGGAAAGAGGTAATTTTTAAATGGATAAAATAGCTAAATATCGAGAATATATTCAAACTTTGTTAACTAATTACGCCAAAGATGATGAAGAAGAAGAACTACAACTGATTTTTGATACCCAAAGGGATCATTACCAATGGATGAATGTCGGCTGGCAAGAACTACATCGAGTTTATCGTAGTGTCATGCACTTTGATATTAAAGATGGCAAAATTTGGCTACAACAAAATTTGACAGACCAAAATCCTGCTGAGGAGTTAGTAAAAATGGGTGTTCCCAAAGAAGATATTGTGTTGGGGTTGCATCCACCCTACAAGCGTCCATATACAGATTATGGTGTTGCTTAGAATACTTTGAACAAGGAACGAAAGGATTAAGGATCTACCATGACTAAACATCTACAACCATTTTCACCCTAGAAGTTCTATACTAGCCTGTCAGTTGTCAGTGATCAAAAGACTGACAAATAATGACCAAGGACTCAAATAATTTTATCAGATGGTACAGACCAATACACAATCTACACGCGAAAGCTTCAATATTTCCAAATTAGCGATTAAGTTTTCTTGGTTGACAGTGTGTTTTTGGATAGGTATAGCGGTAGCTGGTATCCTGGCATTCAGTTCCCTCAAATATGCTTTATTTCCAGATATCACCTTTCCGGTAGTGGTAGTAAATGCCCAAGCACCCTTAACATCTGCCCTAGATACGGAAGAACAACTAACTAAACCCCTGGAGGCAAGTCTCAAATCACTGGCAGGTCTTGAGGATATTCGTTCATCAACCTATCCTGGTCAAACTGCCGTAATTTCCTCTTTTGTGGTGGGGACAAATTTAGAAACTGCGACCAAGAAAATTTCTCAAATCGTCAATCAATTAAATCTACCCAAGAATGCCACTAAAAAAATCATCCCTTTGAATCTGAACGAATCAGCGGCTGTTAGCTATGCCATTGAAAGCACTGCTGGGAAGATTGACAATTTACAGCAAATAGCAAAAGCGAAAATTGTCCCAGCGATCGCTAAATTACCAGGAGTTCTCAAAGTCTCCCTCTTAGGAGATGGCAACACAAGGAGTCAGGAGCGCAGGGGCGCAGGGTCTGCGCCCGTAACTCCCATAAGTCAGGAAGAAGAAAGAAGAAGGAATGTTTTATTACCCTCATCTGGCACTTTAGTAAGATTCAATGGTAAACAGGCTTTAGCCTTTCAAGTAATTAAAAAAGGTAATGCCAACACCCTAGAAGTAGTCAGTCGGGTAGAAAAAGAAGTACAACAGCTAAGGTTGAGCTTAAAAGATGTCACCCTCACCTTAGCTGCTACCCAAGCTGAATATATTCACAACGCCACCCATTCCACCATAGATGCACTGATTGAAGCGATCGTCCTCTCAGTAGTTGTCATCTTTCCCTTTTTATGGAATTGGCAAGCCACCCTAATTTCTGCCTTAGCTATTCCCGTGTCTTTGTTAGGGACATTTATCGTCATGGCGATATATGGCTTTAACCTAGAAACCATCACCCTGTTAGCCTTAGCTTTAGTCATTGGCTCGATAGTAGATGATGCCATAGTTGATGTAGAAAACATCATGCGGCATATAGAAGAAGGAAAAACCCCCCGCGAAGCCGCACTCATAGCCACCAATGAAATTGGTTTAACTGTCACCGCAGCCACTTTAACAGCAGTAGCGGTATTTTTGCCTATCGGTTTAATGGGTGGAGTCATTGGTCAATTTTTCAAACCCTTTGGGATTACAGTTTCCGCTGCGATGCTGACATCTTTATTAGTAGCCCGAACCTTATCACCCGTCTTAGCTATTTACTGGCTCAAAGCTAAATCATCCAGTTCTCCCCAAAAGCAAAGTAAAATTTGGCTAGAATTTGATCAGGCTTACCGTAACTTGTTAGCCTGGTCATTGCAGCACCGCTTAATAGTTGTCGGCTTGGCAGTTGGTAGTTTAATAGCTGGTTTAGCCCTGATTCCCCTAATTCCCAAAGGGTTTATTCCCAAACTTGACCGAGGAGAATTTAATATTGTCTATACTGCTCCCTTACCTAATCTTCCTGGGAATCTTGGACAAGCGGGGCAAGGAGGACGACAACAACCAGGAGGACAACCAGGACAAGCGGGACAAAAAGATAAATTAGAAAATTCGTCTTTGTCTGCTGCGGCTTTAGCTGCTTCATCATCTTCTATTCCCATTCCTAATCCTCTAAACGATTCTTTGGATGTTGCTAAGAAACTGGAAGAAGTAGTGAGGAAGTCCCCCGCAGTAGCAACGGTATTTACTACTGTCGGTTCTCGTGAAGGTGAGCCAAACAAGGGTACGCTGTACATTAAGCTGAAAACAGACTCAGAAGTGAAAACGGCAGAAGTACAAGACCAACTCCGCGCTGCTTTGCCAAAATTGGCGGGTGTAACTACAAGTGTAGAAGATATTCAGTTTGTAGACACAGGTGGACAAAAACCTCTGCAAATAGCCTTACAAGGTAATGATCTTCAAGCCTTAACGACGGCAGCTAAAGCAGTAAAAGCCCGAATTGAGAAAATATCTGGGTTTGCTGATATCACTATCACAGGTGCATCTGATCAACAAGATCCAATTTTACAAATTGAACGTTTGAATAATCAGCGGGTGGCTTATATCGGCGCTAATCTGGGTCAAAATTTAACTTTGGGTGATGCGACGGATAAGGTGGTAGCAGAAGCTAAAGCAGTTATACCTGCGGGTGTTTCTTTGAATTTGGGAGGAGATTCTGCCCGTCAGAATGAGGTTTTTGGGAGTTTTGGCACGACTTTGGGATTATCAGCACTTTGTATTATTGTGGTGTTAATTTGGTTATTTAAAAGTTGGGTAGACCCCATAGTTATTGGTCTTTCTTTACCTTTAGCAATCGTGGGGGCGTTGTTGGCACTGCTATTTACAAAAAGTGATTTTGGGATGATATCTCTAATTGGTTTTGTATTTTTGCTGGGGATTACTAACAAAAATGCCATCTTAATTGTAGATTACATTAACCAGTTAAGAGATTCTGGACTAGAAAGAACTGAGGCAATTCTCAAAGCTGGACCTGTCCGGTTGCGTCCCATTATGATGACAACTGCGGCGACAATTTTGGGGATGGTTCCCATTGCTTTGGGTTTAGGTGCGGGTTCAGAATTGCGATCGCCTATGGCTGTATCTATAGCCGGTGGTTTGGTCAGTTCTACTATTCTCAGCTTGTTTGTTGTCCCCGTATTTTACGCCATTTTAGATGATTGGTTTCCTAGAAAGAAGATAAAACAATAAAAACTCGTAGGGTGCGTCAAAAGTTAATTTAATAATTAGATGATGAATTAACAAGTTTGACGCACCGTTTCAGTAGAAAACTTTTAATTCTTAATATCCCTAACTTCTTGAACAAATTGGGGATATTTCACTAATATATCTATCGTCAGATATAGCTATATCTAACTCTTGGGGATGAAGTTAAGTGAATCGTTAAAGCCTAGAATACACTTACTATTGCCAAAGCCACCTTTAGTTTTAAATATTAAATTATAAGTTGGAGGTAATCAGTCATCATGTTTAGGACTTCTCTCACTCATAATTGTTTGATTGATAAGACAAATTATTGATTTGAATACTGGAGATAAAAAAATGGAATATACCGAGTTTATAACCCATGTTCAAAGTTTAGCTCAATCGGAACTTCGTGAAGAAGCAGAAGTTGCTACTCGTGCTACTTTTGAAAGTATTAAAAAAATTATTCCTAGTGATGAAAGAGAAGAATTAGCAGCACAAATACCCCAGGAATTGAGAGAATATTTGTATGGAGGTGAAACAGAACCTATTCAATCTTTGAATTTACAAGAATTTATTAAATGTATCAGTGACAAAGAAAAGGTAGAACCCACGATAGCTGCTATTCATGTGCGGGCTGTTTTTGCTGTTGTACAACTTGCTGTTTCTCCGGAAAATTTCCGCAGATTTTATAAATATTTCTCTCATGATTATGAGGAATTATTTACCATCTCACTCGCTTAGTTAAAAGAGATTTGTAAAGGGAAAATTTGAAAATACTCGATTTCTCTAAGAAGTCGGGTATATTTTTGTTTACTAAATATTGAAAATGAATTACTATAGATACAGAATCATCAAAATTAAAGTTAATTTCAGGAATTATGCTGACTTTTACTCAACGTCAACCACCTAATGATGATACTATAGTTACTTTCACTCTTTCACTGACTGCGGAAGAACGAACTCGTAGCCGCCATAAATTTACATTAGCAAATGGTAAGGAAGTTTTTTTGCGTTTGGCTAGAGGTACAGTATTAAATGACGGCGATATTCTCATAAATGAAAATGAAAGTATGAATATGAGAATTATTGCTAAACCTGAACCAGTTTTAACTGCATTAGCAGAAATTCCTTTATTATTAAGGGCTGCATATCATTTAGGAAATCGTCATGTTCCTGTAGAAATAACTTCGACTTATTTACGCTTATCTCCAGATGCAGTTTTAGCTGCTATGTTAATCCAATTAGGGTTAGAAATTAAAGAGGAAGTTGTACCTTTTCAACCAGAATTAGGGGCTTATGGAAATCACTCTCACACATAGCCATTTTTTGGCGATTTTACAATTAGCAAGTCCAGCTTTACCTGTTGGTGCTTATGGCTATTCAGAAGGGTTGGAAATGTTAGTAGAAAATGGGACTATTACTAATATTGAAAATCTCCAAGATTGGCTAAAATCTGAGTTAATTTATGGCTCAATTCGCCTAGATGCGGCAGTAATGACGAGGGGTTTTCATGCTATCCAATCAGGTGATAGGTCGGCTTTAAAGCGGTGGAATTTATGGTTATCGGCGGCGAGGGATACGGAGGAATTACGGGCTGCTAGTTGGCAAATGGGACGTTCTCTGATGCAATTATTGGGGAAACTAGAACCGGATATTTTACCTGTGGTGAATGCTGTGGGTTATCCTAGCAATTATGCGATCGCATTTGCTATAGCTTGCGCTCATTGGGATATAAATATTCAAGTCTGTTTATTAGCTTATTTACACAGTTGGGCTAATAATTTAATTACGGCTGGGATCAAACTTATTCCTCTGGGACAAACTGCGGGACAAGAATTATTACTGGGTTTACAACCTTTATTAATTACTACTGTGGGGGAGATTTTGAGAATGGAGGATGATGATTTGGGATGTTGTAGTTGGGGTTTGTCTTTAGCGAGTATGCAGCACGAAACCCAATATACTAGATTGTTTAGGAGTTAAAAATTATGACGGCTTTAAGAGTAGGAGTTGCAGGTCCTGTGGGTTCAGGAAAAACGGCTTTAGTAGATGCTTTATGTAAGAATTTACGGGAAAAATATCAATTAGCAGTAGTGACAAATGATATCTATACTCAAGAAGATGCTCAATTTTTAGTCCGTTCTCAAGCCTTAGAAAGCGATCGCATTTTGGGTGTAGAAACAGGTGGTTGTCCCCATACAGCTATCCGTGAAGATGCTTCCATGAATTTAGCCGCAATTGAACAATTAGAAGAGAAATTTACCAATTTAGATTTAGTCTTTTTAGAAAGTGGTGGAGATAATTTAGCTGCTACTTTTAGTCCTGAATTAGTAGATTTAACTATTTATGTAATTGATGTGGCTGCTGGTGATAAAATCCCCCGTAAAGGTGGTCCAGGTATCACTAAATCTGATTTATTAGTTATTAATAAAACCGATCTTGCTCCCTATGTGGGTGCTGATTTGAATGTCATGGAAAGAGACGCAAAAAAAATGCGTGGTGATAAACCTTTTGTTTTTACAAACCTGAAAACTCAAACTGGATTAGGAGATGTAATTCAGTTTGTGAATGCAGCTATTTGTTAATTGTTTGAAGTGGCTAACACCACGCTGCGCTATCAGGATTTTTAGGATTAAAGGATTTTCATGAAGTTAGCTTGTGATTGATATTATGATGGTACGATGTAACTAATATATAGTAATCATAAGTTATCTTACAAACCATGTTTGAATAATTGTCTATCTTAATGTACAATTTATGATATTCAAATTTTCAACAGGTAATAAAAACAAATTGACTACTATCGGAAGTTATCAGGTAAAAGTTTTAATTGAATCTAACACTGAAGAAATTGCTTTTATTTCTCCAGCAAGTATTAATGATCTACCCACAGATTGGACTTGTGACTGGTTGAATATATGGAATAACACCAGTTTTTACTGCCAAAATATAGTCAAGCTTGTTTATAAAGGTCAAGTTTGGGGATTGGTGAAATACAGTCTTTATCCATATTTTTATCCTGAAACCGCTCCTCCCATATTTATGGAAATAAACAATATAGAAGCATACCCTACCAGTCGAGGAGATGTTACTTCAAGGTTAATTGAACCTATTGGTAAATGGTTAATTTGGTATGCAATAAAGGTTGCTTTCGAGTTTTGCCAGGTAACACCAGTGGAATCATTCATTTCGCTGGAAGCTTTGGATGAAGCTGTGGCATACTATAGGGATAAGGTACAGATGGAATATCTTGGTTTTTTAGGTAGCACTCCTAGTGGAGAAGACTTATATGTATTCAGATTTTCACGAACCGCAGCAGCAGAATTTTGTCAACGACATGAAACCAGATGGGGAAAACCAAAGTTATATGAATAGTAATGAAATAATGGCAGGATCAAAAGAGATAATGACTCATGCTCAAAGACAGGCTTTTTTGAAAACATCTCGTTTAGGTAAGCTACTTGGAGTTGCACATTTACTTCCTGAATCTGACGTACAACCAACTATATTATCTATCAGTGAAAAAACATTTACCAAAAATGTTTTAGAATCCCCTATCCCTGTTTTAGTAAATTTTACAGCCCCTTGGTCGGAATTCTGTAAAATTATTCATCCTTTGTTGCTACAATTTCAAATTCAATGCAGTGATAGAATAAAACTAGTGGAGATAAATGCCGATCAAAATTTTAAACTATCTAATACTTATAGGCTTAAATCCCTACCAACTTTATTGCTGATTGAAAATGGTATTGTCAAGCAGAGGTTAGAAGAATTTCGTTCACAAGAAGATTTACGTCTAGCATTAAAGAGCATTCAAATCAGCTAAGTAGGTTGGCGTTGAAAATTGTCGTTATGGCAGGGCAAGAGGCAAGAGGCAAAAGGCAAGAGTAAAGAGGTTTTGGGCGATTTTACGTTTCTTTACACAGTTTGGTTTTATTGTGTTCACCTACTTATAACAATAACAATAGTTACGCTGAAAAAATTGATCAGCTAAAATTTACAGGTTAAGATTACAGGCTCTTGCGTCTCTTTTATGGTGATTGAGATTGAGGATTGATGATAACAAAACCCTTACGGGACAAGGGTTATAAACAATTATTTCCATATTTTCAATGAAATGCCTACACAATAGGGCTTTCAATGATTTTGAACCAGGTTTTCCATAAAAATAACCGAAGAACCTTAAATACTGTGACATAAAATAGGATGGTAGGAAAAGTAGTTATCATTGATATTTAGGTTTTTATTTCCTTCCCCTGATGAATTGTCTTGTAAAAATCCAACGGAATTACTATATGTATAATTACAAACAAGCTATTTTATCATTATTTTTAGTTGTATCCTGCACTGTTATTAGTAGTTGTGATTCTAGCAATACTGCTGATAACCCAACTCCAGAAACAATACCAAATAGCAAAATTAACCCCAAGAAACTACAGAAGTCTCCCACTCCCACAGTTGAGCCATATTCTAACAATAAAGCCATTTCTGGGAAAACTACTCACGTCACGGTATACACAAGTGATGCTCAATGTCAAGAGCTAATTCCTCAAAAAGCTGACGTTTCCGCAGCAGAACCCATGAATGAAGCCATAGGTAAAATATTTAAAGAACAAAGTACAGCAGATTTTAGCGTGTCTGGTTATCGTGTCAATGTAAAAAACGGTGTTGCAATTGTTGATATCCGCATCTCACCAGATTCCAAAAGACAAGTATCTTCTCTTTCTAGTTGTGAACAGTTTGCGTTGTTTAGCAGTGTCCGCAAAACATTAATTAGTAATTCTCAGTGGAAAATTAAAGATGTCCGCTTTACTGAACGGGGAGAGGATATTATTCTTTAAAGTTTTTTCAAGATAAAAATTTAACCAGCAAAATTTAGGTGTATTTTAGCGGTAGAGACACCTGTATAGATTCAGATTCATCTAATTTACCCTGTTGTCTACCTGGACGATGAAACGGTATTACCAAAACTTCTTTTGGTTTTATATCGTGTCTCTCAATTAATCCAGCAAAATATTTTTTCAACAACTTTAATAAAGTCTTTAGGGACTTCCAAGAAATAAATTATCCTGATTAACGAACCACAGAGGCGCAGAGGACACAGAGGAATAAGGGTTTGAGAGATTTTTGCGTTAGGTGGTTGAGTATTTTTTTATTTGGAAGTCCCTTAGCTTTGACGCTCGGAAAAATACTCATACTAAAACACTTAATGGCTTAACAATATAATCTTCTTTAGGACTGTTTAACTTTGAAGTTCTAGAGCAGGGAACTAGCTACGCATCCCCTGGTAGGTCTTTAACTCTTACCTCTAACGTAGTTCGGTTAAGAACTGAGTCCAACTAGGCTTTTACAAGCCCTCACTTACCCGAAGGGAAGTGATGGGTGGTTGACCCTCTCATCCTGGACATCTTGATTCTGACAAGTTGCCCCTGCCCATACCATAAAAGTGCTATATTTACTTATAACCCAAGTATGGTAAAGATTTCTAGTGATTTTGCCCAAATGCAAAAACACGATATTAAAATCAAAAAGTCTGAAGTTAAGGGGATAAAATTAATGGACATCAAACTAATTTTAGTGGGTTTAACTGTTATATTTACGGTTTCGTGCTTATTCTTTGGTACGAAAAATGGCTTTTATGATTCCGATAACTATCATGGTAACGGTTCTGCACATTAACAAGAGTGACAACTTAGGTTTCCAACTTTTTTGAACTTTGCAGAGGAATATTGCTAAAAGCCAACTTTCTCAGCCAATAGTTTGATTGAGGGGAGGAGCAAATAATGAATAATATATCAATTGATGCTGGAACAACAGCTAACGAGTTGGAATGCTTTCCCTATAGTGTTCAGCATCAAGATGAAGGGGTGTGTCTACTGGTCAGGATGGGACCACACCGGATCATGTTAGATTTCGGTTTGACAAATATTTCCCCTGTAGCACAGGAAATGACTCAATCGGCACATCATGGGATACCAGCGGATTTAGTCCTAATTAGTCATGCTCATCCAGATCATGCCAGAGGCTTATTAACACTACATCAAGCTTTTCCCCTATTACCTATTTATGCTAGTGAGGTAACAACGAAGTTATTACCGCTAAATTGGCCAGATGAAGAACTACCAGGAATTCTCTCATTTTGTCAGGCATTACCATTGCGATCGCCTGTAGAAATCAGAGAAAATTTAATAGTAGAATTATTTCCCGCAGGTCATTTACCCGGTGCTGTGGCGATTCTCCTCACTTACCACACCCCCAACCGTGATTATAAATTACTTTACACAGGTGATTTTTTCCTATCCAACTCCCGTTTAGTCGAAGGGTTGCGACTAGATGAACTCCGGGGTTTAAATTTAGACGTGCTATTAATTGAAGGTAGTTATGGTACATCCCGTCATACCCATCGTCGTAACCAAGAAAATCAACTAGCAGAAAGGATTCATCGCGCCATTAGTTCTAGTGGCACAGAGAAAAACAATTCAGTAATTTTACCAACCCCAGCATTAGGATTAGGTCAAGAATTACTCATGCTGTTACGTTCCCATCACCACTTTACAGGTCGAGATTTAGATATTTGGGTTGATGGTGCTGTAGCTGCTGGTTGCGATGCCTACTTAGAACTTTTACCCCATCTCCCCGCCGCTGTCCAGAATTTTGCCCGACACCAACCTTTATTTTGGGATGAACGGGTAAAGCCTCGTGTAAGAAGATTAAAGCCGGAAAACCTAGCCACTTTAGGGACATCTCCTTGTATTGTTCTCACGGACTCTTCCGCAGATTTACGTAAATACTGCCAATATAACACAGGCAATTGGTTGATTCTTTTACCGGAAAAAATTGATCTTCCCGTTAACCCAGAATATTTAGCACCAACGAAATTTGAAAGTTATCTTTTAGCGCAACATAGTGACGGACCAGGAACAACCCAGCTAATTCATAATTTACGACCCCAGCACGTTATTTTTGTGCATGGTTCTCCCAGCTATCTAGCAGATTTAACTTGCTTAGAAGAGCTACAAAACCGCTATCATGTCCACTCACCAGCAGCCGGAACTCTAGTAGAATTACCAATTGGGGAAACATTTTTACAACCTGCCGCCCCAGAAACTAATTATGAGGGAGAGTTGACGGAATTAGGTACTGTTATTACCATCACTCTCCCTGATACAGTAACAGCAGACCCCCGCTGGAGACAATTCGCTGACACGGGTTTAATAGAAGCGCGTTGGCAGGGCGAAGACCTGGTATTGCGGGGGTTATCCCCACGAGAACTTGTAAACCCCAATCATCTTCGCCCTAATTCTGGTGATGTTGCGTGCTGTGGTAGCTGCCGACACCAAAGGGGGCAACGGTGTTGGAACCCCGCTGCCCCCTTATATAATTTCAAAGTTACCCTTGACGGATACTGTCCTGCTTTTGAACGCTTGACGTGAATTTAATTTAGGAGCGTTTAATAAGCCATTAGCAATCAGCATTGAGTTAATTTTGGGTTCAATTCCGCCACCTCTACAGGTGGAATGTTGCTGAGGTGGGGTTTAAATCCTCTTGTTAACAACACGCTGACGGCTCTTTCAATCTGGATTTAGGTCAGTATAAGGGTTAGGGATACGCTCTGCTTCTGGACATTCTTCAGTTGTCAGCGGATCTATGTTACCGCGTTGCACTGAAGCTAATTTTTGAGTAACAGATCCGATGCTTTCAAGACGAACCATCTCCTCCCAAGAACAAACTTCATCTTCTTCGTCTGTCTCATAGCGTAAAGTCACTAAATCGCCCTCGATATCAATGATGCGGGCCCGCTCTATCCAGCGTTGCTGATCCCGCAAAAAAACACATACCTCCCGCCCGTCGCAACACAGTTGATAAATTTTGCGGTGTAGCATGTAGTGCTTCTGCCTTTTTATACAACGTAGTTAAACCTGTCAAATTCGGGTTCCACCCCTGGAATATCCGCCTCTAAGAGGTGAATTTCGTAGTCAGAACCCAGTAAGTTTAGTGACTCAATTTTACCACTTATTTTTAGTCATTAGTGTTAGGTGAAATTTTGGGTCTTAAGCTTTAGTTTACCGCATTAGTTGAACGGCTATGGCAACTGTTAACATCTACAGACATTTTTCTCTGATTTGGCGTTTCTAGGGGCAAGGCTAGTTATCCTTATTAGCACGCTTTGTCAATAGAAATATTATGTCTGGGCGCAACATAGCTTTCAGCCCTTTAATGAGACTATCTAGCTAAGTACAGATAACCGATTGGATAGTCTATAGAAGATTCTCCCCAAGGTTAAAATGTGTATTCTATATAAATGATAACATTATTTCTAGTTTCTTAAAGGTAAATAATTTTTTTTGTATAAATTTTTGAATAAGATTAGCCAGGCGTTACGGAAGCAAAATGTAAATTTATATGTGGAGGTATTTTAGTGGCACATCTCTACATCGGGTTTAAGATGGTATAAGTGATTGTATTCATGAAATTAGCAATTTTACATACAGCGTAAAGGTCAGCATGGTACTGGTAGTTCGTCAAATTTATTTTGACGGGTAATGATCGGAAAAAACTTCTGTTCTTCCCTCCCCTGCCTCTGTTCTCCCCCTGCTTTCCTTCACCCGTCATTTTCGGGTTGACAGACTACTAGGTTAGAAACTGGCGAAAATCTTCATCTTTCTGACTCAATTGCACCCAATCTAAGTTAAGAGCTTGAAATTTCTGAACTAGGCGATCGCACGCTGGGCGTTCTGTGGCATAATGTCCAGCATCAATTAATATAATACCACGATCACGGCTTTCTTGGAATTGATGAAATTTACAGTCAGACGTTAAGTAAACCTGAGCATTAGTTTTGACTACTGCTGAAATATAACCTGCACCTGAACCACCTAAAACAGCTACCCGTGAAATTTGCTGTTGTAAATCAGCCATTGGGGAAAAAATCAAATGAGGTGGATTTAATTGAGATTGAATATTGTTAAGTAGATGTTCTAATGTCAAAGTAGGTTTTATATTTCCTACACGCCCATAACCTAAACCTGCCTGAGTAGGAACAATGGGTGATACTTGTTGAAGTTCAAGCAGTTGCGCTAAAACGTCAGCAGTTCCATCTGCTACTTGGTCAAAATTAGTATGGGCGGTATAAATTCCGATGTTGTGGGTAAAGGCTAACCGCACCATTTCTGTTAAAGCGTCCCCAGTGCGGAAAGATTTGGGGGGATGAAAAATGAGGGGGTGATGGGCAAATATAAGGTTAGCATGGAGAGCGATCGCTTCCTGCATTACGGCTAAAGTCGGAGTTAAACACACTAAGACCCGCGCTTCTATGGACAAAACACCCGGTTCTACTTGCCAACCGCAATTATCCCAGCTTTCGCACCAAGCAGGATTTGCCCATTCTTCAAACCAAGTAATTAAATCAGTAACTTTCATTAAATTCAAATAAATCAATAGATTAAACGTATTTAATTATAATCCTACTGGTGGAGATAACCTAAAAAAATGTTTCTTAATCCAGAAAGATACATTGACTAAACTAATTAAGACTGGCACTTCTACCAATGGTCCAATGACAGCAGCAAAAGCCACACCAGATTTAATTCCGAATACAGAAATAGCTACAGCTATTGCTAATTCAAAATTATTACCAGCAGCAGTAAATGCCACACTAGCAGCTTTTGCATAGTCGGCTTTGATTTTCCATGCTAGGTAAAAAGCACTCAAAAACATGAATAGGAAATAGATAATTAACGGAATGGCAATGCGGACAACATCCAGAGGAATCTGCACAATTAAATTACCCTTTAAACTAAACATTACCATGATGGTAAATAAGAGAGCAATTAAAGTTATGGGGCTGATTTTTGGAATAAATTCTTGATTATACCACTGCTTACCTTTAGCTTTCACTAAAATAAGGCGAGTCATAAATCCAGCCAGAAAAGGAATACCTAAATAGATAAAAACGCTGTTGGCAATTTCCCCAATACCGATATTTACAATAGTTGCTTGTAAGCCAAATAAAGGTGGCAAAATAGTCAGGAAAAACCAAGCATAAACGCTGTAAAAGAGAATTTGAAAAATACTATTAAAAGCAACCAGTCCGGCTGTATATTCAGTATCTCCTTTAGCTAAGTCACTCCAGACAATTACCATAGCAATACAAGGGGCTATTCCCACCATGATTAACCCAGTCATATATTCAGGTTTATCGCGTAAAAAAAGAATAGCAAGTGTAAACATTACAATTGGGGCAATTATCCAAGTTAGCGATAATGATAGTCCGAGAATTTTTTTATTACGAAATACATCTCCTAATTCTTCATATTTTACCTTTGCTAAGGGTGGGTACATCATCAAAATTAAACCAATAGCAATGGGAATGTTGGTTGTTCCTATTTGGAAATGATTGATAAAAACTTCTATTGTGGGGAAAAAATAGCCTAAACCCACTCCAGTTGCCATTGCCAGAAATATCCACAATGTCAAAAAGCGATCCAGAAAAGAAAGGCGTTTTATAGTCGGTTGTTTAGTTACATATTCCACTTAATTAACCTTTATAAATGTTAGTTTCAGATCCCCGACTTCTCTAAGAAGTCGGGGATCTTGTTGTCATTATAAAATCTGTATTTATTACAAATTAGTATTTAGGCAAGAGGCAAAAACTGTCACCAATTGCCTACTACCATATTTAAAATCAAATAAATTTTGGAGTCATCCAACTAGAGTAGGATATACCTCTTTACATAGCATATCTTTAGACTGGGAAATATTATTCTCCGTCTCCAGTTTTCCAAGCTATAGATTTACTAGGTTGAGGATTAGGTAACTTCAGAGAAACTAAACCTGCTGCGAATACGAAAAACATTGATGTCCACAGACAACCAACTAAGCCAAATATTTGATAAACCAAACCGGATAAAACTGTACCCACAAGACGACCACCGGAGTTTGCCATATAGTAAAAACCCACATTTAAAGCGACCTTATCATCATCAGTAAATGCTAAAACCAAATAGGAATGGACAGCGGAATTGAAAGCAAATACGACACCAAAAACGAGAAGTCCAGCAATAATTACGATATTAGCGGGTAAACCTAATTGTAGTGCCAAAGCGATCGCACCGGGAACAGCCGTTAATGTAAATGTCCAGAATCGAATAGTTTGAGATTGAGGTGGACGACCAGAACCAAATCGCTGCATGAGTGTTGGTGCTAAAAATTGAATAATCCCATAACCAATCACCCAACAAGCTAAAAATCCCCCCACTTGATAAAAAGACCAGCCCAAAGTCCCACGTAAAAACACTGGTAAAGCCACAACAAACCATACATCTCTAGATCCAAATAAAAAGAATCGCGCCGCCGAGAGAATATTGATTTCTGCGCTTTTAGAGAAAAGTTGGCTAAATTTGACCTTTTTCTTGATTTTACCCATGCCCTTGGGCAGCATTAACCCAGAAAACATAATTAAAGCCAGTCCCCCAGCCATAATCCACAGGGAATTAATAAAACCCACAGAACTGAGAAGGGCGCTACCAAGAAAGAAACCAACACCCTTCAAAGCATTCTTAGAACCTGTGAGTACAGCCACCCACTTAAACAAAGAAGATTGGGCATCTTGAGGCACAACCAAGCGAATGGCGCTTTTAGAACTCATCTTCGTTAAGTCCTTAGCAATTCCCGAAAATGCCTGTGCAACCATCACATAAAGGACTGAAAGCCACTGCGCCCACCCTGGATTCAGAAAAGACAGCATAATTAAAGAAAACACCTGTAATCCAATCCCAGTATAAAGAGTTACTTTTAACCCAAACTGGGAACCAATCCAACCGCCGAGAAAGTTTGTAACAATTCCAAATACCTCGTAAAACAGGAACAGAGAGGCAATTTGAATAGGTGTATAACCAATTTTATTAAAATAGAGCAAAACCAACATTCGCAAAGCCCCATCAGTCAAAGTGAAGCCCCAGTATGCCAGTGTCACCAGAATATAATTCTTGAAATTAGGATTAGAAGCAGTAGTAGAAGCCATGATTAAAAATTCAAAATTGTAAATACAAACTAAAATTCTCTCTCCGTCTCTGGGTGCAAAAAATCTTTATGGGGTAGGACAGAAAACCCACCCCTGGAAAACCATTATTTTTGCAAACTTAAAGCCACCTTTCGCGCTAATTCAGTCATGCGGTTAACATAACCCCATTCATTGTCATACCAAGCCAAGATTTTCACTTGGGTTTCATTGACAACCATTGTCGAAAGGGCATCAATAATCGAAGAACGAGGATCATCTTTATAATCAATAGAAACTAAAGGACGTTCTTCATAACCTAAAATTCCTATTAATGGTTCTTGTGCAGATGCAGTTTTTAATAAACCATTAACTTCGGCTGTTGTTGTCGGACTAACAACTTCAAATACACAATCTGTCAGGGAAGCATTTAACAAAGGTACACGCACTGCTAAACCATTTAATTTACCATTTAATTCTGGATAAATTAAACCAATAGCTGTAGCTGAACCTGTGCTAGTAGGAATTAATGACATACTTGTAGCCCTAGCCCGACGCAAATCTTTATGAGGTGCATCTACAATAGTTTGAGTATTAGTATTGTCGTGAATTGTGGTAATTACTCCATGTTTAATTCCTAAACCTTCATGAATTACTTTTACGACTGGGGCTAAACAATTAGTAGTACAAGAAGCTGCTGTTAATAAATGATGTTTATCAGGTTCATAGAGGTGATCATTTACCCCCATGACAATGTTTAAAGCCTCTTGTTTAACAGGTGCGGCAACAATTACCTTCTGCACACCTCTTTTAAAATATGGATCAAGGGTAGCGGGGGTTCTAAACTTACCAGAACATTCCAAAACTATATCAACCCCAAAATCTTCCCAAGGAACTTCACCCGGTTGAGAATATTCAGTAAAACTGAGAGATTTACCATCAATAACAACTTGGTTTTCGACCGCTTCTACTTCTGGTGTCCAACGCCCATGTACAGAATCAAATTTGAGTAAATGTGCTGCGGCTTCTGTTCCACCTTTGGTTTCATTAATGTGAACAAATTCTATTTCTGGCCAATCCCAAGCAGCACGAACGGACAACCTGCCCATGCGTCCGAATCCATTAATTCCTACTTTAATTGTCATTTCAAAAAAAGTTGATATGTTAATATTGACTCTAGCATCAGATGTAAACATTAATCAAGGAAAATTGATGTATTGTTTATACACAGCAGAAAAAACGTTTTTAGCAGCTTGCTAGTTTCCAGCATTAGCAGACGTTTGTTCACCAACCTCAATCCGAGTAACGGGTTTTGGACTAAAGTGAAGTAAAAGCTTTTTCCTGGTTGCAGATAGAACGTTTGTGGAAAGAGCGATCGCCCAAACCAAAGTAACAATTAATCAACTAATCCAAGCTACTTACTTAACCAGAGTAGCCGGATTAAGTTTAGTGCATATTTTGAACAGCAAGGTATAAGGCGGTTGTTACCAGAAGCAAAATCAGCAGAAGTTGTAGTTTAACCTTTCATATCCCCGACTTCTTCAAGAAGTCGGGGATCTAACGCAACGCAATGATATATTTAAATTAAGTTCACTATGCATTTAATGATTGGATTTATAATAATGTTGAATTCAATACACCAGATTACTATGCGTTGAGGTACGGATACTTTGGGTGGGAAGAGAGACGGTGTGGGTGGTCTTCGAGTTGTGGGTTTCTTCTCTCGCGTCGAGACTTGTAAACTGTAACATTTAAGGGTTACAGAAAAATATTAAGTCAGAATCAGGATATCCAGGATTAAAGGATTTACAGGATGGTAATTTATAGATGGTTTGTTTGGTGATGAAAATTGCATTTGTCTGAATCAGGATATCCAGGATTAAAGGATGTACAGGATGGTAATTTATAGACGGTTTAAATTATTCAAAAACAATCATTCAAAAACATCCTGAAAAATCCCCATAACCCAAAGCATTAGGATCTTTATTAACACCAGTAACTAAAACTTCATCATTTTCACTGGCTGTGTAATCTTTGCGACTGGCTTTGGCTTTACCGACAATTGCTTCGGTAAAATAATCATAAGTTCCAGACTTACCACCGGGACCATATAATTTAATTGGGCGGTCTGGCCAAGAATCTCGGACTTGATTCCATTTTGTAATTTTTCCTTCAGCCGCAGGTTCCCAGATTTTTTTCAATTCGGCTACTGTAATGTCTTTTGCCCAAGTGTTTTGGGGGTTAACAGCAATGGTTACGGCATCAAAAGCTATGGGTAATTCCATGTAACTTACGCCATTTTTCTTGCAAGCTGCCATTTCTGACTGGTTAATTGGTCGAGAAGCATTACTGATATCTATTTTACGAGTACAAAATTTTTCAAATCCACCGCTAGTACCAGAAATATTTACTTGTATTTGACCATTATTTTTTAGGTTGGCTTGGTATGCTTTAGCTATGGACTGGGTAATGGGATATACGGTACTAGAACCATCTACTTTAATAAGTGCGTCAGTGGCAGAGTTAGTAACTTTTGTCGCTTCATTTGGTTTTTGAATATTTTGGGCAAGACCAAGCGTATTTGTAAAACTGCTTGTCAATGCTAGTATTCCGAAAGTTAAGACTAATTGGCTTGCTGTTTTATTCACTGATTTCACCTGTATAATTAGTGAGCAGACTTTTGATCCTATGTACTTATTATCTCAAAAAAAGTTGATATGTCAATATTTACCTTACCATCAGATATCCAAATTAATCAAGAAAAATTGATGTATTGTTTATACATAGCAGAAACATGATTTTAGCTGCTTGCAAATCTCCAACATCAAAAGATGTTTGTTCACCAACCGCAATCTGAGTAGCAGGTTTTCGACTAAAGTGAAGTAAAAGCTTTTTCCTCGTGTGGAGAATCACAATTGTGAAGTTACAGCGACCAATATTAGTGGGAGGACTAGGACTATCGTTCTCCCTGTGGATGTTAGAGAGTTGGCATGATTCAATAGTGCAAGTGGGAGAATTCGGACTCCTGAGTGCTTTAGCCGTTGGTGGGGGTTTGTGGTTATTGAAAAAAAATCAGCCCCAATTAGGTGAACAGCTAAATGATATAGTTGCAGCTAGAACGGTTGTGGAACAAGCGATCGCTCAAACAGAAGTAATAATTAATCAGCTTTCTCAAGAAGCAGCCAATCATCCTCACCTGGCAATTCTCCGCGAAAAACTGGCTAAATTGCCCTTAGAATTGAATAGAAAGGAAATATTCATTGCCGTTACTGGTGGGAAATCCGTAGGTAAAAGTACAGTTATTAAAGTTCTAAAAACTTCCCCAAGTCTTCCGGGACTGTCTTTACATTTTTCGGAAACAGCGCCTTTGTTTTCGGTAGTTGGTGAAAACTCCGATGTTGTTACCTTATCAGAAATGCAGAAATCTGATTTTGTCTTATTTCTGACAAACGGTGATTTAACAGATTCAGAATTTCAGGTTTTACAACAGCTAAAAGCTATAAAACAACCAAGTTTGCTGGTTTTCAACAAACAGGATCAATATCAACCTGATCAACGCGCTACAGTTTTCCAATCATTAAAGCAGCGCATTGGTGCAAATGTAGTTGGGACTGCGGCTTCTCCCGTACCGGTGAAAGTGCGAAAACATCAAGAAGATGGTTCTTTCCAAGAATGGATGGAACAACCAACGCCAGATATCCAGCAGTTGACACAACAAATAGGGGAAGTTGTGGGACAGCAGAGAGAACAGCTAGTTTGTAATACTACAAATCACAGAGTATTATTACTGAAAGCTGAAGCTAAAAATTGTTTAAATGGTGTGAGAAGAGATCAAGCTACACCCTTTGTAGAACAATATCAGTGGATTGCAGCGGCGGCGGCATTTGCTAACCCTGTACCTGCTTTAGATATTCTCGCAACTGCGGCGATTACGGCTCAAATGGTGATAGATTTAGGTAATATATATCAGCAGAAAATTTCCTTAGAACAAGCGCAACAAGTAGCTGGAACTATGGGAAGTTTGATGTTGAAATTAGGTTTAGTGGAACTTTCCACTAGGGCTGTAACGGGTATTATGAAAACTAATGTTGCTACCTTTGTCGCTGGGGGAATGGTAGAAGGAGTTAGCGCTGCTTACCTAACCAGAGTAGCCGGATTAAGTTTAGTTGAATATTTTGAACAGCAAGAAATTGCTTTAGAATCGGGAAGCGCTTTAAATCTCGACAAACTGCATCAAGTTTTGCAAACTGTATTCCAGCAAAATCAAAAAATGGCTGTTTTGGAAGCTTTTGTCAAGCAAGGTGTAAAGCGGTTGTTACCAGAAGCAAAACCAGTAGAAGTTGTTGCTTAACCTTTCATATCCCCGACTTCTTTAAGAAGTCGGGGATATGAATCTCTCTCTCAATTGTCAGAATCAGGATATCCAGGATTAAAGGATTTTCAGGATATTAGTTCATAGATGGTTTGTTGGTGATGAAACTTGTATTTGTCTGAATCAGGATAACCAGGATTTTAGGATGTACAGGATATTAGTTCATAGATGGTTTGTTGGTGATGAAAGTTGTATTTGTCTGAATCAGGATATCCAGGATTAAAGGATTTTCAGGATATTAGTTTATAGATGGTTTGTTGGTGATGAAAGTTGTATTTGTCTGAATCAGGATAACCAGGATTAAAGGATTAACAGGATAGTAGTTTATAGATGGTTTAAATTATTCGAAAACAATCATTCAAAAACATCCTGAAAAATCACCAACTCCCCACCAAAAATCATCCAACAACATCCTGAAAATCCTCAAATCCTGGACATCCTGATTCAGACAAAAAAATCACCAACTCCCCACCAAAAATCATCCAACAACATCCCGAAAATCCTCAAATCCTGGACATCCTGATTCAGACAAAAAAAATCATCAACTCCCCACCAAAAATCATCCAACAACATCCTGAAAATCCTCAAATCCTGGACATCCTGATTCAGACAAAAAAATCACCAACTCCCCACCAAAAATCATCCAACAACATCCTGAAAATCCTCAAATCCTGGACATCCTGATTCAGACAAAAAAATCACCAACTCCCACCAAAAATCATCCAACAACATCCTGAAAATCCTCAAATCCTGGACATCCTGATTCAGACAAAAAAATCATCAACTCCCCACCAAAAACTTTGTCCTGGTGGTACATGAATGCGCTTTAATTCTAACAACATCATTGCCACTCCTGATGATTTAAATATTTTGATATTATAACATCCAGGACAAGATCCCCGACTTCTTCAAGAAGTCGGGGATCTAACGCAATGATATAATTAGATTCATCTCCACCGTATCTACTATCAAGGGTATGATTATTTGGCAACCAGGGCAGCAAATCAATAACGGTAGATTTATCATTCAGGGTAAACCCTTGGGTAGTGGTGGTTTTGGAACTACCTACAAAGCCTTAGAACCCAGCACGGGTAAATTATATGCCATTAAAACCCTCAATCAGCAAATGCAATTGCGAGAGGACTTTCCAGAACAGCAGGTTAAGTTTATTAACGAAGCCTTGACAATTAAAGGTTTTGATCATAGGCATATTCTCAAAGTCCATGAAGTCATTCAAGCAGGTGAGCTTTTTGGCGTGGTGATGGAATATATTGATGGAGTAACTTTATTTCAACATCTTCGACAAAACGGACAACTTGCCGAAAGCGAAGCACTATTATATATAGATCAAATTGGTCAGGCTTTAGAATATATTCACGCCAAAGGCAGTTTACACCGGGACATTAAACCTGCAAATATTCTTTTACGACAAAATAAACAAGAAGCGGTTTTAATTGATTTTGGTTTAACTCGCAGTATTGCTACTAAAAGCATGACAAATGCTTTAACAGAAGGTTATGCACCTATTGAACAATATCGTCGCAAAGGGAGTTTTGGACCCCATACCGATGTTTACGCTTTAGCTGCCACTTTATATTATCTGCTTACGGCTGATGGACTCAACAAAGAGGGGGAAGTTAGTCCAGTACCCGCGCAAAACCGGAAATATGATGATGAACCTTTACCCGCACCAAAACATTATAATTCTCGCATTAGTCAGAGGGTGAATGATGCTATTTTGCAGGGTATGGAAATAGAACCGGAAAAGCGGACTCCGACGGTTTTGAAGTTTCGGGAAAATTTGGGTTTGGTGGTTCAAAAACCCATTAATTTTGATATTCAACAACTCATCAAAAATGTAGAGACGTTCCATGGAACGTCTCTACAAACATCTAATATGGACTACGGGAAACTGGGTGACTACCTCGCACAAGGGGAATGGAAAGAAGCAGACGAGGAAACAGCACGGGTAATGTTAGTGGTTGCGAAGCGGGAAAAAGAAGGTTGGTTAGATGATAAAAGTATTGATAATTTTCCCTGTGCAGACCTCCGCACCATTGACCAGTTGTGGGTAAAATACAGTGGTGGTAAGTTTGGTTTTTCTGTGCAGAAACGAATTTATCAAAGTTTCGGTGGAAGGAGAGAATATAATGAGGAAATATGGGAGAAGTTCGGGGACAATGTAGGATGCAGAAAAGGAGGCTACTGGTTGTACTCCGAGGATATTACTTTTGACAAGAAAGCACCAGAAGGCCACCTCCCCACTGGGGTGTGTGGTGAATTATTTGCGGCGTGGGCGTGGGGGAATGGTATTCACTTGGGGGAGTTTTTGATGGTTGGACGTGTTCTTCTCTCGCGTCGAGACTTGTAAACTGTAATATTTAAGGGTTACAGAAAATTATTAAGTCTGAATCAGGATAACCAGGATTAAAGGATGTACAGGATGGTAGTTTATAGATGGTTTGTTTGGTGATGAAAGTTGTATTGGTCTGAATCAGGATGTCCAGGATTAAAGGATGTACAGGATGGTAATTTATAGATGGTTTGTTTGGTGATGAAAGTTGTATTTGTCTGAATCAGGATAACCAGGATTTAAGGATTAACAGGATGGTAGTTTATAGATGGTTTGTTTGGTGATGAAAATTGCATTTGTCTGAATCAGGATAATCAGGATTAAAGGATGTACAGGATGGTAATTTATAGATGGTTTGTTGGTGATGAAAGTTGTATTTGTCTGAATCAGGATAACCAGGATTAAAGGATGTACAGGATATTAGTTTATAGATGGTTTAAATTATTCAAAAACAATCATTCAAAAACATCCTGAAAAAAAACCAACTTCCAAAAAACAATTATCCAACCACATCCTGTACATCCTCAAATCCTGGACATCCTGATTCTGACAAAAAAATCACCAACTCCCTACCAAAAATCATCTAATAACATCCTGTAAATCTTTACATCCTGGATATCCTGATTCAGAATATTACAGAATAAGATATGATCAAATTGGGTAAATAATCAAAATAATCTATGAATACACTAGAACTTCGTGAACAAATCCAAGAATATGTTGAACAACTGTCACCTGAAAAATTACTAGTAGCAGTTGATTTTTTAGCATATCTAGCAACAAGAGAAGATGATGCTACTCAAGAGTTATTAGAAATTGTAGGATTTAAAGAAAATTTTGATCATGCTAGAGAAAACGTAAAACAAGGAAAGGTGATTACTGTTGACCAACTTAAACGAAAATATTAATTATACTGTTGTTATTAGTATTGATGCAGGGGAGTTTTTTGAATCTGCTTCTGCCATCTTACAACGGAAGTTAGACAGATGTTTTGATCGTTTAAAAATTAATCCTCGTAATCATCCTAATATAAAATCTCTCAAAGGTGAGTTATCAGGTTATTATCGTTATCGAGTAGGTGACTATAGAGTTATTTATGAAGTTAATGATGATTTAAAAATGGTAACAGTTGTTTTTATTGCCCATAGAAGTAAAGTTTATGAATAGCTTGTAGGGTGAGTTAGGATAACCAAAAGATTATAAAATGTACACATAAATTAACTACGCGACGCACCATTGATATTGTCTGAATCAGGATAACCAGGATTAAAGGATTAACAGGATGGTAATTTATAGCTGGTTTAAATTATTCAAAAACAATCATTCAAAAACATCCTAAAAAAAACCAACTCCCCACCAAAAATCATCCAACAACATCCTGAAAATCCTCAAATCCTGGACATCCTGATTCAGACAAATAAAACCTCAAACTCCCACCAAAAATCATCCAACAACATCCTGAAAATCCTCAAATCCTGGATATCCTGATTCTGACAAAATAAAATCATCCAACAACATCCTGAAAATCCTCAAATCCTGGATATCCTGATTCAGACAAAAATACTTCCGGGAAAACAAAACCCTATATATATGGGCGCACAGATTTCCACTGTAATTAAACAATAACCGAAACTTGGAAACTTGTCAAGAGTATTTTTAATAATTGTCCTGTTTTTTTATCCAACCTCCTCGGCAAAAATCCCCAAACTATGTAAAATAATGACAAGATATTTAAATCAACATCTGCGGTATCGAACTTATGATTAAGAAGCTAAAACTACCCCAAAAATTAATGCTGCTTGGTTCAGGAGAACTGGGAAAAGAATTTGTCATTGCTGCTCAACGTCTAGGCAATTATATCATTGCTGTGGACAGATATGCCGATGCACCCGCCATGCAGGTAGCTGATTGTGCAGAAGTTATTTCTATGCTAAGTGCTGATGATTTAGAAGCGGTTGTCAATAAACATCAACCCGATTTTATTATTCCCGAAATTGAAGCAATTAGAACCGAAAAATTACAAGAATTTGAACAAAGAGGAATTACAGTTATTCCCACAGCAGCGGCGACTAATTACACCATGAACCGCGACAGAATTAGGGAATTAGCACATCAAGAATTAGGAATTAGGACTGCTAAATATGGTTATGCTGTCACTTTAGAAGAGCTAATTACTATTTCTGAAAAAATTGGTTTTCCCAATGTTGTCAAACCTGTGATGTCATCTTCTGGAAAAGGTCAATCTGTCGTTAATGATAGCAGCGAAGTAGAAAAAGCTTGGAATTATGCTATTTCTAATTCTCGTGGTGATAGCCAAAAGGTAATTGTTGAAGAATTTATTAATTTTGAAATTGAAATTACTTTACTAACGATTAAACAATGGGACGCACCGACAATTTTCTGTTCCCCCATTGGTCACCGTCAAGAAAGAGGTGATTATCAAGAATCTTGGCAACCCGCAGCTATTTCTGAAGATAAAATTTTAGCATCTCAAGAAATTGCTAAAAAAGTTACTGATGCTTTAGGTGGTGCGGGAATTTTTGGGGTTGAATTTTTCATTACTAAAGATGAAGTCATTTTTTCAGAACTGTCTCCCAGACCCCATGATACAGGGATGGTGACATTAATTTCTCAGAATTTGAATGAATTTGAATTACATCTGCGAGCTATTTTAGGTTTACCAATTCCCCATATTGAACAGTTAGGATTTTCTGCAAGTGCGGTAATTTTAGCTTCGGAAAAATCTGATTCTATTACTTTTACTGGTGTAGCTGAAGCTTTAGCTGAAAAAGATGTAGATATTAAGTTATTTGGTAAACCTACTGCTCATCCTTATCGTCGCATGGGTGTGGCTTTAGCAAAAGGTGGGGATATTCAAGAAGCTAGAGAAAAGGCAGTAAAGGCAGCTAGTCAGGTGAAAATAAATTAAGCATTCAGCTATAGCGGTATGCACTGGCAATGAGATGAAAGGTTTATTATAAAAGTCTATAATAAGGAACTTTTTCTTCTTTCTTGCTATTGAATGGGCGCAGTCCTTGGGTTCAAGGGGCGCAGACCCTGCGCCCCTACAGAATATTTGATTTATGAGTATGAGAGCCAGAATTGAAAATAATGTTTTATTTATTCATCATGAAGATGTACCAGAATTTAAAAAAGGCGGTTCTGTAGTTAGAAATTCTTACTTTTGGGCTTTACGTTCCATTGCTGGACGTGCTAGACGCTATCATGATTGGGAATATGAATCAGAAGTTTGGTTTGCACTGGAACGAATGCTTTTGTCTTTTACTGAATCTGGGTATTTAGGTTATAAAGAAACAATGTTAGAGTTTCCCTTATCGCAAGGTGAAATTCCCAGTGTGTTGCGGAATGCAGCCACTTGGGAATAAATTTAAGGAAATCAACACTTCCTCTTGAAGTAAATTAGGATAGATTCAAGAATACTCAGCTAATTGGTGTAATTACGCGCAGGAGAGTCACTAATGAGAGAACCCAGTAAAAATTCTAAACCTTTATTTACTCAAGAAACACCAACAGAAGTAGAACAAATGGGGCTAACCTGGTTAGTAGCAGCGGCTATAGTCACAGCAATTATGTGGCAAATACCCATAGGTAATTATATTTTGTACCCATTTTCTATCTTAGCTACTTGGTTTCATGAAATGGGTCACGGTTTGATGGCTTTGATGTTGGGGGGACAATTTCAAAAACTAGAAATTTTTGGTAACGGTTCTGGCGTAGCTCATTATACTTTAAGTAACACATGGGGATACCTTGGTATCGGCTTAGTAGCGGCTGCGGGGCCAATGGGTCCACCTATTGCCGGTGCCAGCTTAATTCTCGCTTCTGGGAGTTGGAAAACAACTTCTTTGAGTTTAAAAATTTTAGGTGGATTTTTACTGCTGTCTACATTAATTTGGGTGCGTTCTTGGTTTGGCTTTGTGGCTATTCCCCTGTTAGGTTTGATGATATTGGGAATTGCGTTAAAAACACCTCTTTGGGTACAAGGGTTTGCAATTCAATTTTTAGGTGTGCAGGCTTGTGTAAGTACCTATCACCAACTTGATTATTTATTTAGTTATACTGCGGGTTCATTAGGACTATCAGATACAGGACAAATGCAGCGATATTTGTTTTTACCTTATTGGTTTTGGGGGCTATTAATGGCGATTGCATCTTTGGTCATCTTAGTCCAAAGTCTGCGCGTTGTCTATTCAACAAACCAGCAATAAATACTATTGATATTATTCAATCTGTTCACAACAAATTAACAGTTTTTCCATAGCTTCAGCCAAAGAAATTAACTCTTGCCAAGAAGAACCACTAACTAAGTTTTGAGCGTGTGCTAAACGGTTGCGTAAACGTTCAGCAGACTTGAGAAACTTTTCCCCAGAGCGTTTTGAATTCAATCCTAATTGCGGAAGTAGTTCTGGTTGATTTAATATCAATTCTCGCTTATCGCAAAATTGCAAATAGTCTAATAAATCTGTAGCTTCGTTTCTTTCTCGACTCTCACGCCATAATTTTTGAGCCGCCTCCAGTCTATCAGGTTTAAGAAATTGTTGCCAAGAATCTTGAGGATAATAAAGCCTGACCAATCGTAACAAATTCATTTCTAAAAGGGTGATAAAGCTAAACAGTAGCATTCGCACAGGGGCTTTTTGTAAATCACCGTAAGTAATAATACCACTAACTTGGTTAGAATCTAAGACAAATAATCTGGGTTTTTGTGCTAAGATAGGCAATAATTTCATCAAAGGTGTGGAAATAGCAATTAATTCTTGGGGATGAAATATCTGTTGGTAGTCGCTACATTTTCCAGCCTGACATTGTATTAAATGAGAACGTTCCACATAACCACTAATAATATTTTCTGTCTCTACCCCTACCACATCAAAATCTTGTAACTGCATCCAATGTAATACTTCTTTGACATCAGCATCAACCGACACAGCCTTGAGAGGTTCGGCTACATATTCTATAGTGATACTTTTCTCAAATAGGCCGCGTAAATCTTGCGAGCGTGATTTTAGCTGTTTCATCTACCCTGAGAAATAAAATAAATATTAGCAAAATTAGTATTTCATAAAACTCCCTACCATAACTGTTATTTAGATTCATCTTTGTCAAAGTAGGAAGAACTTTTCCACTATAGTTTAATTTTTGATACAGTATTAATGCTGAATGTAATATAACGCAATTATTTTCCATGTCAACACAAAAACCATCTGTTAGTCTCATTCGGGCTAAATCCTACGAACAGGAAGCTTTAAAAGAATCCTTAGAAACACTGCTAGAACCTTTAGGGGGCATGGCTGCTTTTGTCAAACCAGGCAACCGCGTTTTACTCAAACCCAACCTGCTCACAGGTTCTCGTCCTACTAAAGAATGTACCACCAGACCAGAATTAGTGCGTGCTGTTGCCGAAATGGTAATTGCTGTGGGTGGAAATCCATTTTTAGGAGATAGTCCCGCTTTTGGTAGTGCTAAAGGTGTGGCCATAGCGAATGGTTTATTACCAATTTTAGAAGAACTAAAATTACCACTGGTGGAATTTCACGGGAAACGTTATCAAACCGTCAACGACAATTTTAATCACTTGCTTTTATCGAAAGAAGCAATGGAAGCAGACGTGATTATTAATCTGCCTAAAGTTAAATCTCATATGCAATTAACCCTAACTTTAGGAGTTAAAAATCTCTTTGGTTGTGTTCCTGGGAAAATGAAAGCTTGGTGGCACATGGAAGCAGGTAAAGATGCTAACAAATTTGGAGAAATGTTAGTAGAAACTGCCAGAGCAATTAATCCAACTTTAACAATTTTAGATGGAATTATTGGTCATGAAGGTAATGGACCAAGTGGGGGAGAACCTCGGAAATTAGAAATTCTAGCAGCTGGGAGTAATGTATTTGCTTTAGATAGAGCAATGCTAGAAATTCTCCAAGTTGCACCCGCACAAGTTCCCACAGTTGCAGCTTCCCAAAGATTGGGAATATGTCCAGAATTAAGTGATATTCACTTCCCGAATTTATCACCCGATTTATTACAAATTACAGATTGGCAATTACCCGAAAAGTTAATGCCCATAGATTTTGCCATGCCCCGTGTGATTAAGTCTACTTTTAGGCATCTTTACATCAGGTTTATCAAAGAACCTATGAGCGCTTATACTGGAGGACGCTTGTAAGGTAAAGTATGGGCAGGGAGTAAATTCCCTGTCTAAACCCATTGATTCTACCAAGTAGGTGTGATACCATCTCACTTAAGTCATTTGTATGTAAATATGAATCTATCTAACCAAATACTGAAAAATAATTCTGCTATTTTCTCGGTTACGGTGTCAATATTTGTATTTTTTGTAGCATTGATTCCCGTGCAAGCGGGAAAACTTGAGGACACTGCCCAACAAACTACAGTCCAAATTAATAGTGAAGGTAATAACTCTCCCGGAGGTTCAGGTGTAATTATTAATAAAAAAGGAAAAATTTACACCGTTCTAACGGCTAATCATGTTGTCTGTGATGCCATAAAGGGACGCAAAAAAATTACTTGTACTACAGACGTTAGTTACACAATTCGTACTTACACTGGTAAAGATTATCCGATTAAAGATCGTCGGGCATTACAGCAAAATGAGAATGACCCAGATTTGGCTGTGGTTACTTTTGAAGCCCAGGAAAATTATCCTGTCGCTACTTTAGGAAATTCTCAAGAGGTAGAAAGGGAGGCAGATATTAAAGTTACTGGCTTTCCTACTATTTTTGGTAAAGGGGGGACGGAGAGAGAATATTCAGTTACACGAGGAAAGGTGACTACTTTACTTCGCAAAGAGAAGAACGGTTATACCCTAGTATATGATGCCACTACTAAAACTGGTAATAGTGGCGGACCAGTGTTTGATATTTCTGGTAGAGTTATCGGTATTCACGGACAAGGTGATTATGGTGGAGAAGATGGCAGTGATCCGAGCGAGTTACAAACCACCAGAATACAGAAACCAGTCATACCTGTGAAAAAACTAGTACCTGGAAAAAAGGAAACAGGAACATCCCCAGAGGGAAAAACAGGATTTAATGGGGCAATTCCTATTAATACCTATTTTGCTCTCATTGGTGAGAAACCTCCTACTCCTAATCCTAGTAGGGGTGTAATTCCGCCAAAGACAGAACAAGAACCAATAGCCACAATAGGCAATACTGGAAACTTTCCCGCTAGTATGGACAAATTATCACAATTATTATCTCAAGGTGATTGGAAAGGGGCTGACGAGGAAACAAAGTCTCTAATGCTGGAGATTAGCCAAGCTTCTGGATCACTCAATGATAAGGCAATTTCTCGATTGTCCTGCGGAAAATTAAGCTTTATTAATCAAATTTGGCAAACTAAAAGCCAAGGTCGCTTTGGTTTTTCTGCACAAGCACAAAAATGGAAGAGTTTATTTGGTAATAAATTTGAACCAACTAACGAGCATTTTGAAGATTTTGCTACTGATTTAGGTTGGCGTTATCGAGGTAGATATTTATCTAATAATCAGCTTAAATACTCTTTAGATGCGCCTAAAGGATATCTCCCTAGAGCATTTTTAGATGGACCTGTTTGGGGAAATTTCATTGCGTATTTTGATGGTTGTAAGATAAAGTAATTTCATACCTAGATGAATCTGCATACAATTTGAAAAGCATAAAAATATTGCTTATTAATTGCTGCGGGTATATATAGCTATAAATTGAGCCAAGCTTACTAACCTCATAGTTCAATCCGGTTCAATATCAAGAATTGAACTCAACAATCCAAGTTAATATCCTTCGTTAACTGAAGCTTATTGACTAAATACAGCGGTTTCCGCTCTTATGAGGTACAAAGTTGAATCATGAAACTCTTGTAGTGCGGGCATCTTGCCCGCTAGATATGTACCTTATAACACCGGGAAGTGCTGTAACCTACAAATTCTTTACTTTATGGTGAGAAAAATGTCAAAGAGAACTCGCTGCATATCCTATTTGATGAAGATTGTTGTATTGTCCACTCCATTAGTATTCATGCAATCCTTGCCGAGTTGGGGACAATCTGCTCCTGCTGCACCTGAGATTGGTTTTGAAGTTGAGGGACAATCAGAACTTAATCAGATAGTTTTGCCTTTGTTTAAATATGTGGGTGAATGTCCTAGTGCTGCAACTTATATAAGTGACACTAAAGCTTGGTTTACATCCTCAAGTGAACCACCAAAAAATGGCAGGAGAGTAATTATCCCACATTCCGCACCCCCAAGTGTCACACCCCAAGAAAACCGATATATTTAGTACATAAGAACTAATACCTGTGAGGGGTGATTAAAATTTATTGAGGCTAAATAGGAATAATTACTATTAAAGCAGATATATAGTCAATAAAACGACTAAGTACGAAATTTTGATTCTGAGGTGATTGTAATGGAAAACCTAGTCCAGAATCATTGAAAGCTTTATCCTCAATGACTATAAAAAACTAAAAAAACGTTTTAAATCAACAGAAAAATGAGAACATGGTAACAGATACTTATATGGA
>NZ_LJOU01000190.1:0-2962 GCF_001672085.1 Anabaena sp. AL93
TGTTCACGAATGGGAAATGTGGAATAGAATAAGGCTCTATCTTTGAAATGCTTGATTTTTGCTTTTTGCATTTCCACAATAAACTTATCACCAGTTTTACTTTCGCAGTAAATATCAAATATGGCTTTACGTTCTGCTATGGTATCAGCTAGATTTTCTGGATTTTTAAAGGTTAATTGTTGAATTTGATGATGTATTGGTAGAAGTTGGTTGAGAAAATCCATGAGTAAGTCTTTACTGCCTTCTTCACCGAACAGTTTCTTAAAACCGAAATCTGTATAAGGATTAAAGTATTTTGCAGCCATAACTATTTAGAAAATTCTGTTTAATATTTCCTGTATAGCACAAAAAAGGTTAAAATCGGTAATGCGATCGCGTGTTGTTCTTCGGTGGTGATTAGGCAAATTGCTTACAGCAGCACTTGACAAATACAAGCGAGTTTAAGACTGATGAGGCTATCACAATTAGGATTACTTTATTAATTGGGACTATCAAAATCGCTACAATAGCTACCACAGCTAGATTTATTCCCATTTAATTTTGAAAATTCAGGCAATTAGGATTACTAAAGCTATTTACCTTCCGCCTATTGCACTAAAATTAGTAGACACCTAGCTGAGTTGTACAAACTTTTGAAATTAGGAGTGCATACGTGCCAACACTTGCTAAATACTTGCTGGTTGGATCAGTTGAAGCTTACAGTGGCAAATCTGCAACAGTTTTAGGTTTGTCTCATCAGCTAAAACAAAAAGGTTTGGACATTGCTTATGGCAAACCTTTGGGTAATTTTGTCAAGACATCTGCGGGAACAGTAGTTGAAGAAGATGTCCAGTTCATTACTCATAACCTTAACCTGCCAGACAACCGCATTGCTCCCACTTTATTATCTTTGGATGAAATTACCGTCCAGAAACGCTTACAGGGAGAAGATACAACTAACTATCAAGAGTTACTAGTACAAAAGTATTCACAAATACCAAAGAGTAATTTGGTAATCTTAGAAGGGCCTGCTAACTTATCAGAAGGAAATTTATTTGGATTGTCCTTACTAGAATTAGCAGAAAAATTAGATGCTCCTGTACTGTTAATTAGCCGTTATCAATCACTAACTTCTGTTGAGGCCTTATTATTTGCTAAACAGCAATTAGGCAAACGGTTAATGGGTGTGGTAATTAATGAAGTACCTCACGAAAAATTAGAGTTAGTTAACACACTCTTACGCCCATTCTTGGAAAAACAGGATATTCCTATACTGGCAACATTACCCAAAAGCGATATCCTCCGCAGTGTCAGCGTTGGGGAATTAGTCAAGCAGTTAAACGCGGAAGTTCTTTGTCGGAGCGATCGCCTAGATTTATTAGTCGAAAGTCTAGCAATTGGGGCGATGAATGTCAATTCCGCCGTCAAATACTTCCGCAAACGCCAGAATATGGCAGTAGTGACAGGAGGCGATCGCGTTGAAATTCAACAAGCAGCCTTAGAAACATCTACTCAATGCCTCATCCTGACTGGACAACTACCACCCCCTGCCTTTATCCTCAACCGCGCTGAAGAGTTAGAAATCCCGATTTTATCCGTGGATTTAGACACTCTCACCACAGTAGAAATCATTGACCGCACCTTTGGTCAAGTTCGTGTTCATGAACCAATTAAAATAGAGTGCATTCGCTCTCTTATGTCTGAGCATTTTGATATTGACCGTTTATTATCCCAATTGGGACTTAATCCAGCGGCAGCAGTATCATAAACTACCCAGATTCCTTTGATTTATTAGAATCAGCAGCGTAAATCCTCTTACAGCAAATTGTCATCAAACCCGGAACAAGAACCCCACCCCCAACCCCCTCCCCGCAAGCGATGAGGGGGCTAAGATGTACCTTATATGATTGGAAATCGCTGTAATTACTCCTCGACTGGTTTATTTAGTGGGATTTGTTCTGGCAATGCTTCCCCAACTGATTTAACTTCCTCAATGGTCATATCAGACTTTTCGGCTGCTTCTGCGGCTAATAACTCTGATGTCACTGGATTTGGGGAACTTATTTCTGGTGCATCTGCCGTTTCGCTAGTTTCTTCTATGGCAATAACCACCTCAGTTTGAATTATCTCGACCACAGCTTCAGTTGACCCTGCTGTAGGAGTTTCGGAAATTACAACCTCAGTTTGAATGATCTCGACTACAGTTTCCGTTTCTTCTGTTATGGATGACTCTGAAATTACAACTTCAGTTTGAGTTATTTCCACCACAGTTTCCGGTTCCGGTGCTGTTGACGGAATTACCTGTTCTTCCTCAATCACAGGGGGTGGAGTTGGTGATATTTCCACCATTTCCAAAATAGGAGATTGAGCAAAAGTCTCCGCTGATAAACTTTCAGTTGTAATTGCTGGGGTAGCAGTTACCGACTCATCTGGTAATACTGACGGTGGCGTTGCTTCAGTTGGAGTTGTTTGCAAAATCTCCTCAGCAGTTTTGATCACTGGCTTTTTGTTCACAGTCTGCTGTATCTTCGCTTTAGCACCACCAAATACACCAGCAACGAAGCTTGATAACTGTCCAAATTTCTCTTTCACAGAAAACTTTGACATTTGCGATTGGAAACTAATCTTAATTAGCTCAGGACTGGGGAGAGGAGTTTGTTGTCCTGCGGGAGCAAGTTGTCGCCGTAATGAAAGGGTTTGTGCCACAAACCATACCAACATTGCCACACTAGCTACATGACCTAGTAATAGCCCCCCAGTAATTCGAGATGCAAAAATCCATAACACTAAAGCGTAGAATAGCCCAACACCACTCCAGATAAAATCATTCTTGCGATGGATTTCTGGAAAAAAGAAGGCTGATAAATAAATGGCGAGACTGCCAAAACCGATTACCAACGCTAGAAAATAAGCCAGCATTTTTTAATCCTCCTTACTATTTAATTCGAGAAAGGGAACAGGGGGCAGGGGGCAGGGGGTAGGG
>NZ_LJOU01000054.1:0-40239 GCF_001672085.1 Anabaena sp. AL93
GGTAGGGGGAGTTGGGGGTAGATATTTCCTAACTACCAATTACCAATTACCCATTACCCATTACCCATTACCCATTACCCATTACCCATTACCCATTACCCATTACCAATTACCAATTACCAATTACCAATTACCAATTACTCAGGATTACTGGTTTCTGCTTCCTGAACTGCTTCAGTGCTTTCGGTTGCTTCCGCCGCACTTAGAGAACCTTCCGCTACTAGTTCCACAGATGAACGTTCTAGCAACCAATCAACGATTTTTTTGGTTAAAAGTTCTTCTTTAACCACTCCACGCAATCTATTTTCATCCAAATCTTGATCAGGATATTCTGCCATCAATAGGGCGACTCTAGCTTGCACTTCTGCTGTTGCCACTTCAATAGATTCACGTTTGCCAATTTCTTGTAAAGATAGCGTCCGCTTGAGACGTTCTATAGCTTCAGGTTTGGATCTATCACGTAATTGGGGAATAATTTCTTGAGTGAATAGCTTTCTGACATCTATTCCTTGCTCGGACAATTTCATGGCCGTCTGTGACAGCATAGCATCAATTTCTTGATCAATCAGTGTTGTCGGCAAATCTATTTCGACATGGTTGAGTAGTTCTTTGACTAACGCTTCTTGCTGATTGTCTTTGGTTTTATCGGCAGCTTCTTTTTGATACCGTTCTTCTAAGGATGCCCGCAATTGTTCTAAGGTCTCGAAATCGCTGACTGATTGGGCAAAATCGTCGTCCAATTCTGGCAGTTCTTTGGTTTTAATTTCTTTGAGGGTAATGGTAAACAGCGCCGCTTTACCAGATAACTCTTCGTTACCATAAGGATCTGGGAATTGAGCAGATACTTCTTTGGTTTCTCCAGGGTTCATGCCCACTATACCCAAGACAAAACCGGGAATGAACTTATCTTCTTGTAACTCAACTTGAAAATCAGTTCCTTCTCCACCGGGAATTGGTTTGGGTTCACTATCAGGATCATCCCCTTCAGTTTTGGCAATTACACCCTTAAAGTCAATTACTGCCATATCACCGATTTGGGCGGCACGTCCTTCTACGGGGACTAAAGTTGCTGATTTTTCTCTTTGCGCTTCAATAACTGTATCTACTTGGGTAGGATCATACTTGATTTCCTCCGCTTTAACTTCTAAACCAGTGTATTGGTTTAACTTGACTTCTGGGAAGACATCCACAGAAGCGGTAAAAGTCAGGGGTTTTCCTGGTTCATAATTGACAATTAAATCATCAAAGGAAGAACTTAGTTGGGGCTGACCAAGAGTGCTAATTGCTTCTTGTTTAATTGCTTGGTCAATGCCTTCTTGCAGCATTTCTTCTAGGGCGGTTGCTTTGACGCGAAGATTACCGATACGTTGTATTAATATTTGCCGGGGGACTTTGCCTTTGCGAAACCCAGGAATATTTGCGGTATTAGTTAATTTTCTAATAGCTTGCTCGTATTTTTGTTTGGTAATTTCCGGTGTAATTTCTATTTGTAAACCAATTTGACTGGCGGGAAGTTTTTCCTGGGTAACTTTCATGCGTTGTTTCTATTTTTCTGGTATTTTAATCTGCTATCTAAATACTAGACAAGTCTAGACATTTACTTCTACGGGGTATAGGATCGGTTATCCCGACCTAAGTTCACTCGCTGTCTTCTAGACGCGATCATATTCTGAATAGATATCATTCAGACACAAATGCGTGTGAATGTCTTTCAGCAGAGATCCATTTTACTGCAAAAAGTAAAGGACTGAACACTTTATGATATTCTTTCAACATAGTAGCCATAGTTCCGGTAACATAACTTTACAGGCAGGGCTTCTAGCAAATACCCAAATGTTAATTGCCCTTGGTTTTCTTTTTTGCAGTTTGCTGTATAATGGGATATTATACGATAATGTAGTGTCAGTAACTCAGCCATAAAGGGAATGAGCTTGTAAGAAATTGCAAACTGTACTGACCAGTCTAAGTCTTCACTGACTACGTTTTTTGAGTCACGACACCCCGGAATGCGAAGCTAGTTCCCTGCTCTGTCATTTGCAATTAAACAGTTTTAAAGTCACTGAAACAGTGTTGCAAGTCTAAAAAGCTCTTAAAACATTGACGAGGCTAACATCACCCCGAAAGGGAGGCTCTTCGGAGCAAAACATTATGCGTACAGAGTTGGGAAATTTGAATCGGTAATTGTCCCGTTGAAAGTACATCACAAGAGTACCCCGAATTTGCCAACTCCAAGGCGGTAATGAGAAAATATTTAAGGGGGTTAAAACCGCACGAGTCGCTTCCCTCTCAGGTTTGAAGACACTAAGTTTCCCACTTACTGAGTATTCTTATGACAATTTGATTTGCTATGACTTCCATAGCTGTAGAGTGCGATATAAATTAATTTTAACTGCAATATACAGCACTTCCTGGTGTTATGAGGTACAAGAACCCCACCCCCAACCCCCTCCCCGCAAGCGATGAGGGGGCTAGGATGTAACTCATAAGAGCGGAGACCGCTGTAAGCAACAAAGTCTCAAATCTCTCAATAGTCATCAAAAATTGGGATATAATCACGAGAATATGCAAATTTTACTATTGAAAATCTGCTGTTGACAGGAACAACAGAAACATTTGATTTTTTAAGTTGTCCTAAAAAAAGTGCTAGTTACCTCTTAAAGGAGGAGTCGAGTTTGTCTAAGTCCTATCGTGTAGCTATTTTGGGAGCAACTGGTGCTGTAGGTACTGAGTTGCTGGAATTACTAGAAAGCCGAAATTTTCCTCTGGCTGAATTAAAATTGTTGGCATCGCCACGCAGTGCAGGAAAAACACTCAGATTCAAGGGGGAAGAGATCCAAATTGAGGCGGTGAGCGATCGCAGTTTGGCAAACCTAGATATAGTCTTAGCTAGTGCTGGGGGTAGCATCTCCAAAACTTGGGCGAGTGTAGCAGTAGAGAAAGGAGCAGTGGTAATTGATAATTCCAGTGCCTTTCGCATGAACCCGGATGTCCCTTTGGTAGTTCCAGAAGTAAATCCCCAAGCCGCATTTACTCACCAAGGAATTATTGCCAATCCCAACTGTACGACAATTCTCATGTCCTTGGCAGTTTGGCCATTACATCAAGTTAAACCAGTTAAAAGGATTGTCGCTGCCACCTATCAATCGGCTAGTGGTGCTGGGGCGAAGGCAATGGAGGAAGTAAAAATCCAAAGTGACGCTATACTACAAGGAAAGCAACCAGTAGCGGAGATTTTACCTTACCCATTGGCATTTAATTTATTTACCCATAATTCTCCCATGACAACCTGGGGATATTGTGAGGAAGAAATGAAGATGGTGAACGAAACCCGCAAAATCTTTGGTAATCAAGAAATCAGAATTACCGCAACTTGTGTACGGGTTCCCGTACTCCGCGCCCATTCTGAAGCCATTAATCTAGAATTTGAAACACCTTTTGATCCAGATGAGGCTAGAGAAATTTTAAGAACATCCCCTGGGGTGAAATTAGTAGAAGATTGGCAAGCAAATTATTTTCCGATGCCTATAGATGCTAGTGGTAAAGATGAGGTTTTGGTGGGAAGAATTCGCCAGGATATTTCTCATGCTTGCGGTTTAGACTTATGGCTATGCGGCGACCAAATCCGTAAAGGTGCAGCTTTAAATGCAGTGCAAATTGCTGAATTATTACTAGAAAAAATTTACTGAAATTGACTACAGTATAAGTTTAAATTCAGTCATTTGTCATGAATCATTAGATAATCAACAACTGACAACTAACAACTGACAACTGACAACTAACAACTGACAACTAACAACTGACAACTGACAACTAACAAATTAGGAGAGAAAAGAGTGTGGGAGATTTTGGAACAATTGTAACTGCTATGATTACGCCGTTTAAGGCAGACGGTAGTATTAATTATGATGTAGTTGCCAAACTAGCAGATTATCTAGTTAACAACGGTACAGATGCAATAGTGGTATGTGGAACAACAGGCGAATCTCCAACCCTGACTTGGGACGAAGAATATCAATTATTTGTTGAGGTATTGCAAACTGTATCAGGTAAAGCTAAAGTAATTGCTGGTTCTGGTTCTAATGACACCAAAGAAGCGATCGCCGCCACCCAAAAAGCAGCTAAAATAGGAGTATATGGTTCTTTACAAGTAGTTCCCTATTACAACAAACCGCCACAGGCTGGATTATACAAACACTTTCAGGCAATAGCCCAGTCCTGTCCTGACCTGCCAATGATGTTGTATAACATTCCTGGGCGCACGGGACAAAACCTCAGTTCCGAAACAGTGGTAAGATTAGCGGAAATTGATAACATTGTCGCCATTAAAGAAGCCAGTGGTAACTTAGATCAAGTGAGTGAAATCCGTCGCTTGACACCCAAAGAATTTCAGATTTACGCTGGAGATGATTCTTTAACTTTACCAATGTTAGCCATAGGATCTCAAGGGATAGTCAGTGTAGCTTCTCATTTAGTGGGTAATCACATCCAAAAAATGATTCAAGCATGGAAAGTGGGAAATACTCAACTTGCTACTGACATTCATTTGCAATTGTTTCCATTGTTTAAAGCTCTATTTTTAACTACAAATCCCATTCCTGTCAAAGAAGCACTCAAACTGCAAGGTTGGGAAGTAGGTTCAACTCGTCTACCCTTATATGAAGCTGATACGGATGTATCGAAAAAATTAGAGTCAGTAATGCAAAAGCTGAATTTAATCTCAGCCCCAATAGGTGAGTGATTTATAAATAATGTGTACAAATGGTGACTAGATTATCGTCTTAACACTTGTGCTACAACTGAACAATATAAAAATTATTCAGTTTGATGTCAACGAAATCAAATAGGACTTTATAGAAGCTGAATTTAAACAGAAAATTTGGTCTTTTCTTTCATACAAGAAACCGAACTATCAACTGATTCACAACTAACAAAATCTCCAGGAGAAAATGTCTAAAAACGAATCTAATCTCGCTCTGAAAATCATTCCTTTGGGCGGGTTACACGAAATAGGTAAAAATACTTGCGTTTTCGAGTATGAGGACGAAATTATCCTGTTAGATGCAGGATTAGCCTTTCCCACAGAAGCCATGCACGGGGTAAATATTGTATTGCCAGATACAACTTATCTCCGAGAAAATCGCCACAAAATTAAGGGCATGATCGTTACTCATGGTCACGAAGACCATATCGGGGGAATTGCCTTTCACTTAAAGCAATTTGATATTCCGGTGATTCATGGACCTAGACTAGCAATGGCAATGCTAGAGGGTAAATTAGAAGAAGCAGGGGTACGCGATCGCACAGAACTAAGAACAGTCCTCCCCCGTGATGTGGTGAGAATTGGTAAACATTTCTTTGTCGAATATATCCGTAACACCCATTCCATTGCTGATAGCTTTACCGTTGCTATTCATACACCATTGGGCGTAGTTATCCACACAGGAGATTTTAAAATTGATCATACTCCTGTAGATGGTGAAAAGTTTGATTTACAACGTCTGGCAGAACATGGTGAAAAAGGCGTACTTTGCCTTTTGAGTGATTCCACTAACGCAGAATTGCCAGGATTTACACCTTCTGAACGGGCTGTTTTTCCTAACCTTGACCGAGAATTTTCTCACGCTACTGGACGCTTATTTGTCACGACCTTTTCTTCTAGCGTCCATCGCATCAACATGATTCTGCAACTAGCAAGAAAACATAATCGTGTGGTGACAATCGTTGGGCGTTCTATGCTGAATTTAATCGCCCATGCTCGAAATTTAGGTTATATCAAATGCGAAGATAGCCTATTTCAACCGCTGCATACGGTTCGGGGAATGCCAGATGAGAGAGTGCTGATTTTAACCACTGGCTCTCAGGGTGAAACAATGGCAGCGATGACAAGAATTGCCAATAAAGAACACCCCCATATCAAAATTCGCCAAGGAGATACGGTTCTCTTCTCCGCTAACCCTATTCCCGGTAACACAATTGCAGTGGTGAACACCATTGATAAATTGATGATTCAGGGGGCAAAAGTGGTCTATGGACGGGATAAAGGGATTCACGTTTCTGGCCACGGCTGTCAAGAAGAACAAAAGCTGATGATTGCTTTAACTCGTCCTAAGTTCTTTGTGCCATTTCACGGTGAACATCGGATGTTGGTGAAGCATTCGGAAACTGCTCAAAGTATGGGGATTCCAGCAGAAAATATGGTGATTATCCAAAATGGGGATGTCATCGAGTTAACGGAAGATTCTATCCGTGTTGCTGGAAAAGTCCCAGCGGGGATTGAATTGGTGGATACTTCTAGTTCTGGTATGGTGAGTTCTAAGGTGTTGCAAGAACGCCAGCGCATGGCTTCTGAAGGGACTGTGACTATTGCTGCTGCTATTGACTGGAGTGGTAAGCTAATGGCAAAAACTGAAATTCATATGCAGGGTGTTGTGACAAGCATCGAGCGATCGCTCTTACAAAAATGGGTACAACAACGCATTGAGGAAATTCTTAGCGTCCGCTGGACAGAGTTTTCTCCCGTAGAAGGACAACCCGCTGATACAGATTGGGGTGGATTGCAGGAAACTTTAGAACGTGAGTTGGCGCGTTCTATGCGGAGAGAGTTGCAATGTCAACCTTCTTTGACGTTGTTGATGCAAGTTCCTGAAGAACCTGCTGTGAAGGTTTCTGATGGTAGAAGACGACGTACTCGTTCTACTGCGGTTGCTTCTTAAGAGTTAGCTCACGCAAAGGCGCAAAGGCGCAAAGGTGTTTTTTGGCATCTTTGCGCTTTTCAGCCGAACTTAGGGACTTCCAATTAAAAAAATACCCAAAAATTTCTTGTGGTGCAGGCCGAAAAGCCCGCTAATCATCAAGGACGGGCAGGATGCCCATCCCACAAAATTGGGTAATTTATTTTTTGGTGTTCCCTTAGAACTTAGCTTGTTTTTGCAAGACCTGTTCTAGAGTTAAATTAAATTGAGATTTACCCTCAAAAACAGTGCCGACTTTACCTTTGTTAAAATGGATCTTATTTAATTTGTAAGCTTGATCTGTTAAGGGTACATCCCCAATAGCACTGACAAACTCAGGTGCTTTATCCATGTATAATTCTAAAAATTCTCTCATATCTGGTTTTTGCCGCAGAGATTTATAGCTGACATATATAAACAGTGGACGAGAAAGTGGTCGGTATTTTCCCCATTTCACACTTGTCCGCGAAGGCATCACTGCACCAGTACCGCTATCTACAGATAAGGCTTTCAATGTATCTTTGCTAGAGTTGTAATAGGCGTAGGGAATGACAGCTAAGGCGTTGATATCACTGCTAACTTTGCTATCTATGACTTTGTAATTTTTATCAGCTTTATAGTCCTTACGAATAGCCCCTTCTTGTCCTACGGCAATTTGTGTAAAATAGTCAAAAGTGCCTGAATCTTTATCAGGACCATAAAGGTTCAAGGGTTTATTCGGCCAAGTAGGACGAATCTGATTCCATGTAGTAATTTTACCTTCGGCTGATGGTTCCCAGATTTTTTTGAGTTCTGCCAAGGTTATATCCTGCGCCCAATTATTTTGAGAGTTAACTACTATTGTTATTGCATCAAAACCAATGGGTAATTCAAGAAATGTCACGTTATTTTGATTACACTCTTTGATTTCATGAGTATGAATTGGTCGAGAAGCATTGTTAATATCTGTCTCTCCCAAACAAAACTTTTTAAATCCGCTACTAGTACCGGAAGAATTAAGTTCAATTGCTTTTACTGAAGGTGATTTACCATTATTTTTCTGGAAGTTATAATCATTGCTGACTTCTTGGGTAATAGGGTAAACAGTGTCTGAACCATCAATTTTAATAGCTGTTGTTGTCTTATTTGGTTGGGACGGTTGACATGATGATACCAGTGCGGAGAGTCCCACAAGGAAAGTTAGAGAAAATATTGGTTGTAAAAGATTTTTGGTGACAATTTTCATGGCGCTGATTTTAGTAGATGCTAATTTTACTAACAGGGTGTTTGAAAAGTCATGATTGCTGTATCAAATATTCTACCCCTCCCTAACCCTCCCCTTGTGAAGGGGAGGGAACTGGTTTTTCTTATTTCCCCCCTTCATAAGGGGAAAGGGGGGTAAAAATGTGATGAAAATTACGGGATACAACTTTTAAAACATTCTCTAATGGGATAACGTTGTTTCGCTGTTTCCAAGTTATATCAGATCAGTAATTCAGTATGTGCTAATTTAACGAAGTTAAGGAAATTTCGTTAATAACAATTTTGGAAGTCATAGTATAAATGGGTTGTAGCCTTATGCAAAAAAATAACTAAACTTTTCAAACACCCCCTAAAAAGGTATGATCCGTTTTTGAATAAAAATTACATTACCAGATAAAAGCAATGGCAAAAACAGCCAATTTCAGAAAAAATTCTTTAAAATGGTATAAATTTGAAGCAAGCAAAAACTAAGATCAATGTCAATCCATCTAAAGATAGATATTGAAGCATCAGTATTAACTGGAGTTTAGATACCCGTAAGTAATTATAAAAGTGTTATTCTTTAATTGACTGTCTCTGTAGCAAGAATACGCAAAAGTTCTAGGGAATGGGATTTAAGCCTAAAGATAGAGTTAGACTTAAAGTGAGGGGTGTAAAAATTAGGTCTATGGTGTCATTGAGAAAGCAAAGAAGATGCCACAGCCGAAAGTAATAACTATCAATAAGCTTAGAGGACTACGGATACATCTCAGTAGCAATATCGGTGCTTTGCGGAAAAAGCCGACATAGGACAGGTTGGCGTTAATCACCATCATGCTTAACAAAAATACAATACAAAAATACAATGATGTTGGCATCTATGGAATACCACGCTTCCTGCAAATTCAGGACACCCAAAGCTATCAACACAGCGGCACGGACTAAGGCAATAGTGGTACGGTTTATCCATAGGTATGGGATGTAACTGAGAGCTAAACCTGGTTGAGTTAAAGATAATGTGCTGTAAATGGCAAATTTAGCAAAAATTACTGTCTAAAGTTTGCTGTTTGAGAGTATTTTTCCTAATCCTATTTATTGATAATTATTGCTATAATAAGTTTTGTTGCAGTTAACAGAAATCACACCCAAAGGCAGATGTCTTCACTAAAATTTTAACTGTGCCAAGTTACTAGTAAAATTGAATGAACACAGTATTGCTTTTTGGGAAATTATGGTCAGAGTGACTTATTAACATAATAAATTCAACCATAGGAAGCAGTTAATTAGACTTTTTACGGAATTTCTGTAATAATCCTGTTTTTCGGTTTAGGTTCTTGTCATATTACATATTCATCTATGAGGTGAATACCCTCACAACAAAAGAGGAATTACCATGAATGTATCTAAAAATACTAACAAAAACATTTTTCTAGCAAGTTGGATTTCTCTACATCCAGTAGACGCTAGTGAAGCTAATATGACTCCGTTACACCATGTTGCAGCCCAGCCGACTTGGGAATTTTTACGTCCTTTGCGTAATTGGTTGGATAATATTCAGGTGCGCGATCGCCTATTAGCTCATCGTCTCTGTAAATACATTCCGGCTCAGTGTCCATTTGAGCGTGATGTCAAAGTATTTGGTAAAACACTGTTTCACATTCCGCCAATGTGTAAACTTAATCCTTTATACGAAGAAGTAGTAGGTTTGCGATTTAAAGCAATGTGCTATCTAGCTGATACCTGTGGCGAAGACATTTCTCAGTATTGCTAATGGGTAATAGGTAATGGGTAATGGGTAATGGGTAATGGGTAATGGGTAATGGGTAATGGGTAATGGGTAATGGGTAATGGGTAATGGGTAATGGGTAATGGGTAATAGTTTGACAACTGACCACTGACCACTGACAACTGACTAATTCTTTTGCTGTTGCCACTTTTGGATAGCATCCTGAGCATCTTCGTAGGCAATCGTTACTTGTGGGACTAATGCGGCGGTGGCGACAGCAGCTTGAAAATCTCCTTGAGTGGCACGGATTTTGGCTAAATCTAAAATTTTCTCACTCCATTCATTAATTAATGTTTGGGCAATTTCAAATCCAGGTTGTCCTTTTTGAATTTTTTTAGCAACTTCGATGGCGCGATTATAGGTTGATGCCTGTTCAGGAATAATTAAATTTTTAGCTGCATCTAAGAGAGTTTTATTACTTACGTATTGCTTGGCTTCTAGTTGCCATTTTTGAATGACTGTTTGAGATTGGGAATAAAGCGGATCTTTTGTGGTGATTAACTTGGCAATTGTGATGGCGGCTGGATATTTTTTTTGTTGAGCTTGTGCCTGTGCTAATGCCAAAATCATTTGGCACCAGACCTGAATATTTTCCTGAGATTTGGCGTATAGTGGTGCATCCGGGGGGATTCTCTGGGCTTTAGCGATCGCAATGCTTAAATGATTCGGTTGTGTAGGGACAAGCAACATTTTTTCTAGCTCTAAAATCGCTTGATTACGTTTTTTAGAGTCTGTATTGGCACTAATTTGGGCGTTACTAGGATTTTGAGAAGTTTTAAATATTTGGGGAAATTGCAGTTTGCTAGTCTGATTACTAGATACTGTTTTTGAGAAATTTTTAAACCGAAAACTCTCGTGATTACGGAGTAAAAATGTAGCGATTAGCCCTACTATCACCATAGTACCACCACCCCAGATGATAAATTGTTGCCAAATTGGTCGTTCAGATTGCAGGGAAGTATAGGTATTGGCTGTAGTAATAGCGGGAATAAATCTGCCACTGGGCTGGGATTCTGGGGAAGTTGTTAAGGTGTGATTGTTGCTAACAAGTGACTTTGATATGAGTGGGGGGACTAAATTTGCCTCGGTTGTTGTGGGGCTTAAAGTGGTCTCGACTGAGGCATTTTCTGCCCACCAAGCCCTGTTTATGCTGCTAAAGGTGCTATTTTCTATGGGGGGTGCGGTGCGGGTGATAGCAAAACTTTCCGCTGGGAAAATTAGCGCTTCTGAGTTTTCATCTAGTGTCAACGTGGGTAAAATAGCTGGCTCTGGAGAGGGAATGACAGTCATGGGGTTTTGGACTGGTCGCCAGTGGTGTTGACAAAGTTTCGGGGTAAGATAACTTACATAGGCAGCTAAATCAGCAAAGTTGTATCCTTGTCCAGAACCTAAAGCTTCTAATAATGCTGCTGTGAAAAAACCATGACCTAATTCTGTGCTTTCATGGGCAAATTCCTCGGGTTGACAGGAAATAATTGCGCCCATTTGTAGTTCTTGGGCTAATTCGATAATTTCTTGTCCTACGGGGGCATCTGCTTGAGTCCCAAAAGCGCGGTTAATATCTAAGATGAGTAAGACATTGAGTCCGCTAACTTGTAGACTCTGCATGAGCGATCGCACTTCTATACCAGTTTCGGGAACTTGATCGGGATTGCCGGCGACTGGCATTAAATAATCTTGTTCTTTGTGGTTAACCCCATAGCCGCTAAATAACAACCATAGGTAGTCCCCTGGCTGCCAAAGTGTCGCTGCTAATTCTTCTAGCAACAAGAGGATATTTTCTTTTGTTGGATAGGAGGATTGTTCTCCTATGGGGGGCGAGGTATTTGTCATTAACAGGCATTTTTCGGGGAGAAAACCTGCTTGTGTTACCAAAAAATCCTTAATTGCCTCAGCATCGGCTTGAGCGCAACTGAGAGGTTGAAAGAATTGATATTGATCAATGCCGATGGCGATCGCCCAGTAATTTACCATCCCGCTATGAGTCGGTTGTTTGTTTGTTGTTTGCTGAAAATTGCCCTTAGCACGGGGGCGTTAAGCACAAAGCTAACTTATTTTTTATAAGTAGTGAGACGGAATTAATTACACAATGTCATTGCGTAAGCGTGGCGTGGCGTTAGCCATATGGAACGAAGTGAAATGAAGCAATCACAACCCTGGCGATTGCTTCCCTTCGCTCGCAATGACTGTAAATATTTTTGTCCAATTACTTATAGCAGGAGTCACCGAGTCATCGAGTAAAACTCTCTTTTAGACAGCGGTTCATTGCTAATTCATGTCCTTTTGCACCTTGTCCGTTGCTATAGTTTAATTAATTTTCACCTATTGCTGAAATCAGTTGTAGTGGATACAACATAAATAATCGTAAAATACTCGCACTCGATTTCCATGACCTGTCATTCATGAGATAGAAGATTATGTTCAGAATTGATACAATACAATCATTTTCAGTGATCCCCTTTTCAATTATTAGCCAAGTTGGCAAAAAAATCCAGATTATTCATAGTGGAGTCTGGCTGTTATTAGCAGTTCCTTTATGGTTAACGACAGAAGCGATCGCTCCGCAGACTGTCCAAGCTTACACAGCCAGAGTAGATTTGCTGATAGACCGTTTACCAGAGGAAAGCTACGAAACCGTGCTACGAAGGGCAGAATTTACCGCTAGAGCCGCAACTCAACGGAGCTTTGACCAAGATATTTTGGTGACAGAAGTATCTGTTATTATTTCAGCACAAAATCGGGGAGCGATCGCACCAATCTTATCATTAGAAGTCAGTCGCCCTCAATGGCAAAAACTGCCAGATCCCCAAAATTGGACAACTTATTTTAAAACAGCCCGCTTATTACTGTTAATTGATCAGTAGAGTGACATAAGTAGGTGAGCGTTGAAAATTGTCGTTATGGCAAGGCAAAAGGCAAGAGGCAAGAGGCAAGAGTGAAGAGGGTTTAGGCGATTTTACATTTCTTTACACAGTTTGGTTTTATTGTGTTCACCTACTTACTTCCGTACCGCTTTTGCCCAAGTCACTCGATTTTGGATTGACTCCACGTGTAGAGTTGGAAAATTTGGGGTTTGGGATTTACGTTAGGGAAGCGTACGCAGCGCAGCGAGTATTTTTCCGTTCTCAAGGAACGGGAACCCATGCCAACTTGTTTAATCTAAAATCTAAAATCTAAAATCTAAAATTTCCGGTCAAAAGTCAATTAATCGCTTACAATAGGAAGGTTGTCAAGAATCACGATATACCGCTGTCATGGCTGTTCCTAAGAAGAAAACATCAAAATCTAAACGAGATAAACGCCGCGCCACCTGGAGACACAAAGCTGCTGTTGAAGCGCAAAAAGCTATCTCCCTTGGTAAATCAATTTTAAGTGGTCGTTCTAACTTCGTCTATCCAGCAATTGAGGAAGAAGAAACAGAAGAATCTTAGAGAATAATTCAATAGTCTCCAATTCAGGAGTTAGAATAAATTTATACTCGTGACGGCTGAGATTTGAATTTTTACAAGATTACTAAAAACCTAAATGTGTAAGGGTAAAGCAAAAGCTCATTGGTGTCAACTTAACGTAAAACCTCTATCCCGCAAAGAACTCAAGTCATCTCACTCCCAGTCTCTGACTGGGAATGAATTCTAGAAGGCTCTGCCTTCAATAATATTAGAGGCAGAGCCTCATCAACTGCATTCCTAGTCAGAGACTAGGAACTAGATGTGGTAGGGATTTGAGCTTAAGTTGACACCAATGAGCAGCGCTAGACCCCCACATGGAGGATCAAATAATTAAGCCCTTTCGACTGACTCCTGGGCGTATGAGTGACTGGGCGCAAGCCCTGCGCCCCTAATGAATTTTTATTAAATACCAATAATTTTTTTCAACAGCGATAATTTACCTAGATAGGGTGCGTATCGCCAGTTTATATCCAAAGGAAATGAGTTTTGTAAGACACTTTTGTAATGGGAAAAGGTATCAAAACCAGCTTTACCGTGATAGCTACCCATCCCACTATCACCCACACCCCCAAATGGTAAGGAAGAAACAGCAACCTGCATTACTGTGTCATTAATACATACTCCCCCAGATGATGTTTCCTGTAAAATCCGTTTTTGCAGGTTTTTGTTTTGGGAAAATAAATATAAAGCCAGGGGTTTTGGTCTAGAGTTAATTAAAGTAATAGCTTCATTGATATCTGTATATTCAATAATTGGTAAAATCGGTCCAAAAATCTCCTCTTGCATTACCGGATCTGTTAAAGAAACATTTTCCAGTAGCGTGGGGGCAATATAAAGTTCTTCAGGTTTAGTTTCTCCCCCCATAATCACTTCACCACACTTGAGTAAATTTGCTAATCTGTCAAAATGTTTTTGATGAATAATTCTGGCATAATCGGCACTGTTAGCTGGATTTTCCCCATAAAATTCTTGCAGACATTTCTGCAAAGCATTGACTAAATTTGGTTTAATTTTCGTATCTACCAACAAATAATCCGGGGCAATACAAGTTTGTCCAGCATTAATAAATTTACCCCAAATAATGCGTTTGACGGTATGTTCTAGATTAATGTCCGTATCAATGATGCAAGGACTTTTTCCACCCAATTCCAAAGTTACCGGAGTGAGATGTTTGGCAGCAGCTTCCATAACTATTTTACCAATGGCTGTACCACCAGTAAAAAAGATGTGATCAAATTTTTCTGCTAGTAACTTTTGACTCGTTTCCACTGCACCAGGGACAACTGTAATATATTCTGGAGAAAAGTATTTATGAATAAGTTTTGTAATTAAATCCGAAGTCCGCGGTGCGAGTTCTGAAGGTTTAATAATAGTACAATTTCCCGCAGCGATCGCCCCAACCAAAGGTGAGATAATTAACTGAAATGGATAATTCCAAGGTCCAATAATTAAAACTACTCCTAAGGGTTCTGGACATATTTTAGCCGAGTATGGAAATAAATCTAAAGGAACGGCTGCTTTTTTGGGTTTTGTCCAAGTATTGATATGTTTGATGGCATAATCAATTTCTTTATTAACACCGATTTCCGTAGCATAACTCTCAAATTCTGGTTTATTTAAATCAGCTTTTAATGCCTGAATAATTGCTGCTTTATTCTCAATTACTAACTGTTTAAGGACTTTGAGTTGGGCAATCCGAAAAGTAACATCTTTCGTTTTACTACTTTGGAAAAACTGCCGTTGTTTAGCAATAATCTCAGCGTGTTTTGGTAATTCGTTAGTAATCATTGTTAATTAAATCTTAAAGAATGTGTGTAAGGATTCAGGCAACAGAGACCGGGGAAGATAGAAGAAAAATGTTCTTCATCCTTCATGCTTCATTATGAACTTCTGAATTCTTACGAATGTGTTTTAATATTAGGCAACAACCTCTCATCGAGATTCGCAAATTATGGATTTATCCAACTTTACTACACTACAAAATTTAGAATCAGCCTTTGGTGGGGAATCAATGGCTAATCGTAAATACCTATTTTTTGCAGCAGTCGCACGTAAACTAGGGTTTTCCGATTTAGCAAAACTCTTTAAAGAAACAGCAGATCAAGAAACCGAACACGCTTTTGCACATTTTGAATTATTACATCCAGAACTTGTTGTTCAAGATGCAACAGCTTTAACTGATGAACAAAAACGGGAAATCATCTCTCGTTGTTTATCTTTAGCGATCGCAGGCGAAACCTATGAATACACAACCATGTATCCTGAATTTGCTGCTGCTGCTGAACATGATCGAGATCATCCCGCAGCAGCAGAATTTCTCCAACAAGCTCAAGAATCTAGTGATCACGCTAACACATTTCGTGCTGCCGCCCACCGATTTGGGTTGCTTAAATTCATTGAAAATTATCACGCAGATCGCTATACTGAAGCCTTAGAAATCTTGAACGGTGGAGACGCTGTAACTAGAGTTGCTAGTGAAAATCCGCAAACTCAAAAATGGATTTGTAGACAATGCAGCATGATTTATGATCCTGTAACAGGTGATCCAGATTCAGGAATTTTACCAGGTACAGCATTTGCAGATATTCCTGAAGATTGGCATTGTCCTATTTGCGGTGCAACCAAGAAAACTTTTAAACCCCTTGAGGAAAAAGTTGCCGCTTAACAAAAATTAATCTAAGTAAATTCCCCGTCATCTATTGATGCTCCCTCTTCTCTAGTAATGTATAAAATATAGAAGAGGGAGTTATCTAGTGGGTACTGTATGCCAGAAATCAGGGGTAAAACTGGCTTGTTGTCTGGCGTGAATTTAGGGAACACCAAAAAATAAATTACCCAATTTTGTGGGATGGACATCCTGCCCGTCCTTGATGATTAGCGGGCAATTCGCCCCGCACCACAAGAAATTTTTGGGTATTTTTTTAATTGGAAGTTCCTAAGTAGGTGAACACAATAAAACCAAACTGTGTAAAGAAACGTAAAATCGCTGAAAACTTCTTTACTCTTGCCTCTTGCCTCTTGCCTCTTGCCTTGCTATAACGACAATTTTCAACGCCAACCTACTTAATTCTTAAGAAATCGGCAAAAAGTACCCAAAAAAAGAGAGTGGGAGGAGGCATTACCAAGCGCCTTTCTCTCCCACTCTACCATTTGCTGCTGAAGCGATTAGGAACTTTATTCATATAGACGAGAACCGCTAATTAGGGGGGTAATTTGCAGGTTAACGATAACGTCTATACTTAGCAGGTATTCCTATGCAGCAAATACTAATTCTATTTATTTTTTAGACAACCTCTACAAGAGCCTTTTGTTAATTGATTCAGCTTTTTAACAACCCTCTTGTTTTTTGCTTGTCTAATATAATTTAGCCTGGATAATTTCATCGTGGTTGCCAATTTGGCATTTATTTTTATTTTTTTTATTTGTTCATCTCCAACAGTTTTTAACCTATATTTTTCGAGAATAATTAATAGGGGGTCACACCCATCACTCTTGACATAGCTTGATTTCACTGGCTTTAAAGGCATTGTGTCTATGACTATAAACCCGATTTTAAAGTATTCTAATTATGCAAAATGCAGGGTTTCAGGATGAGGGGTGAAACCCTGCATTGATTCACTAACAGTCTTCTCTATATAGGATTGAGGTGAGATCAAGTTAAACTGTTAAACCAATTCCTCCAGCCGCAAAATCAATCACGGTTTGATGGGAAAATTCATGGGTAGCGATCGCTTGCAACATTGTTAAGGGTAGGGTGAGATGATTTGCACCGGCTTGGAGAGATGCGGCTGCTTCCGCTGGTGACTTGATACTAGCTGCTAAAATTTCCACATCACTGCCTTTGAGGATACTGGACATATCGCGGACTAAGGCAATACCGTCTCCTAGCAAGCGTTCTGCCCGATTCACATAGGCGATCGCAATTTTTGCCCCTGCTTCCTTAGCTACAGCGGCTTGTGCGGGGCTGTAAATGCCGGTGACGGAACAGGTAATTTCCGAGGAAAGGGTGGCTACTACCTCAAATCCTAGCGGTGTAGCGGGAATTTTCAAGATGGTTTGAGAACCAATAATTTCAAAGGCTTTTCTCCCTTCGGCTATCATTTTCTCCTGATCTGAAGCTAGGAGTTGATAATATACAGGACCGGAAGTTAAGGAAACTAAGGTTTTGAGGGTGGTTGCCGGTGGGGTGTTAGCTTGCGCTAATAATGTGGGGTTGGTGGTAATACCTTTCACCCAACCCCAATATTTAACAATTTCGGCTTCTGCGGCAATAGCTGAATCTAAATAAAGCGCCATGATCATCCTGATAAATGCCTACCTGGATCACTTTACAGCACCTCAACAATGTTTCCTAATCTGCTATTGCCCAACGGACATAAGGACGAGAACCGGCTATGGTGTTGTAAATAATTGTCTGGGCTGGGGCGTTGATTTTTCGCAAATCTACCCGAAAATAAGCTTTTTTATCTTTAAATTGGACATTGTAAAAATTGTATTCCTGATTACGGGTTTGACCGACACAGGCAGCATAATTACTGCGTAAAGGTGAAACAAATTCTATGAACTGCTTACTAGCAGAAACTAATTTAACTCTATCTGCAAAAGCTGTTGTATTGGCAACAACTGTATGTTCTGCACCACCCTCAAAAGGCAGAGTTATCCACCACAACCCGACTGTTGGCGGACAATTACCACTGCTGCGTTGTACGTTTAGCTTAACATTTGGTTCACTTATGGGACCTGAATTTGTCTGTGCTTGAACTTGTGTTGTCAGAGAAATTGTTCCTGCTGCTAATAAAGAAACAAAAATACTACTAAGTTTTGTCATTGTTCCTAAATGCTTATGGTTATGATAAAGTCCGCCTGCGCGGACTTTATTTGTATACTCCCAGAATTGTATTCTGAGGGATAGATTAAGCCGTGAAATACTTCGCCGCAGGGTGATAAGTAATAATCGCCGTTGTCGACTGTTCAGGATATAATTGCTCACTTTCATCCATGTGCATCTTCATCCTATCAACCCCCAACAACTCCAACTGCTGATACTGATCTTGGATATTCGGACAAGCTGGATAGCCGAAACTATACCGAGAACCTTGATAGCGCTGCGCCAACATATCCCGAATATTGTCCGGTTCAGAATCACCAAAACCTAGCTCCCGGCGGATTCTGGCGTGAGTCCATTCTGCCAAAGCTTCCGCAACCTGGACAGCCATACCATGAAAATACAGATAATCAGTGTATTGATTATTCGCAAATAGCTTTTGGGCAAACTCCGTTGCGACTTCCCCCACAGTCACCGCTTGCATGGGGAAAACATCAGTAATTCCTGATTCTTTTGGTGCAAAGAAATCCGCAATACATAACCTATTCAAAGACCTCTGACGCGGAAACTCAAAACTAGCTCTTACCTCTGCGTCCTCTGCGCCTCTGTGGTTCGTTTCATAAATAAATAAACTATTCCCCACAGATTGACAAGGGAAATATCCATAAATCACTTGAGGATGTAATAAATTCTCCTCAATAATGCGCTGTTTCCATTCTTCCAAAACTGGATAAACCTTATCAGCTAAAAATGCCTGATATTCCTCCTTAGATTGTTCCTTGGGTTTACGAAATTGCCATTGTCCAGCGACCAAAGCTTGCAAATCCAAATACCAGAATAATTCCTCCAAAGAAATATCATCAGGTTGTAAAAACTGCGTTCCCCAAAAAGGTGGTTGCGGACGTTCAATATCTACAGCTACAGCATCAGAACGCCGAGTATCAACCTCTTTTTTAACATCAGAATTATCTATTGTCTGGTGGGCATCTTGCCTGATATTTTCCTCAAAAGATTGATGTCCATTTTCTACAACCTCATCCAAAAATCCCTGCAAATTATCCCAATTACCTGTTGTTTTTGCAGGCATTAACTTATCCATGAAATGCAAATCAGAAAAGGCATCTTTACCATAGACAACCTTACCCTTGTAAGTACCTTGGCAATCTTGATTTACAAATTTAGGAGTTAAAGCTGCACCACCTAAAATTACTGGCACAGTAATTCCCTTTTCATTAAAAGTTTGTAAATTCTCTTTCATGAAAGCGGTAGATTTTACTAACAATCCACTCATGGCAATACAATCAGGTTGATACTGTTCGTAAGCTTGAATAATGTTTTCTACAGATTGCTTAATTCCCAGGTTAATTACCTTGTAACCATTGTTAGATAAAATGATATCTACGAGGTTTTTACCAATATCGTGAACGTCACCTTTAACAGTGGCAATGACAAAAGTTCCTTTCGCATTATTGCCAGATTCCGACTTTTCCATGAACGGTTCTAAATAAGCAACCGCAGCTTTCATGGTTTCGGCAGATTGTAAGACAAAAGGTAATTGCATTTGTCCAGAACCGAACAATTCACCGACAACTTTCATTCCGTCTAACAAGAAAGTATTGATGATTTGTAAAGGAGGATATTGTTCTAAAGCTTTTGTTAATTGGGTTTCTAAACCAATACGTTCACCGTCAATAACATGACGTTTCAAACGTTCTTCAATGGGTAAACTGGCATCAATTCCCGTATTCCGTTTAGTTTTGACTCCGGCAAAAATTGTGGTTAATTCTCCCAAGGGGTCATAAACGCAGACATTACCATCAAATTTACGTTCATCATAAATTAATTGCCGACAAACTTCTTGATGTTGCGGTTCAATCTTAGCCAGTGGTAAAATTTTACTCGCGCTGACAATTGCTGAATCCATGCCCGCTTGCATAGCTTCATGCAAAAACATCGAGTTTAGTACCATCCGCGAGGCGGGATTTAAGCCAAAAGAGATATTGGAAACGCCCAACATCACATGACATCCGGGCAATTCTTGGCGAATACGGCGAATTGATTCAATGGTAGCTTTACCATTGGCTCGATCTTCTTCAATCCCAGTAGAAATCGGTAGAGCTAAAGTATCAAAGAATATTTCTGTAGGCGCAATCCCATATTCTACAGCTTGACGGTAAGCCCGTTGGGCAATTTGAAACTTTTTCTCTGCTGTCCGCGCCATACCATCTTCGTCAATTGTCCCAATAATGACACCAGCACCGTATTTTTTAGCTAATTCTAGCACTTTCAAAAATCGGTCTTCGCCATCTTCATAGTTGGTAGAATTGAGTAAACACTTACCACCAGCTACCTTTAACCCCGCTTCCATTTTTTCCCATTCGGTGGAATCCAGCATTAAAGGTAAAGTTACATTATTGACAACACGAGAAACTAACTCGTGCATATCACGTACGCCGTCACGTCCCACATAATCAACGTTAATATCAAGGATGTGTGCGCCTTCTTTTACCTGACTCCGCGCCATTGAGACTAAACCATCCCAGTCTTCAGCGTTGAGTAAATCACGGCATTTTTTAGAACCACTGGCGTTAAGACGTTCACCGATAATCAAGAAAGAATTTTCTTGTTCATAGGGTTGAGTCGTATAAATTGATGCGGCTGATGGTTCTAAAATTGGTTGTCTAACTTTTGGTTTTAACTCGTGAGCAATTTCCGCCAATTGTTGAATATGTGCTGGTCGTGTCCCACAGCAACCCCCAATCACTTGGACACCTAAATCTTCGATGAAGTGCATTAACGCCATGCGTAATTCTATGGGCGTAAGTCTGTAATGTGCTTGACCGCCAACGTTTTCCGGTAAACCCGCATTGGGAATACAGGAAACTACGAATGGGGAATGTTCTGATAAATACTTGATGTGTGGTTTCATCAAGTCGGGACCAGTGGCGCAATTTAAGCCGAGAATATCAATGGGATAAGATTCGAGAATAGTAACTACGGCGTTGATTTCTGTCCCTACCAGCATTGTCCCCATGCTTTCCATAGTTACAGACACCATTAAGGCTCGTCTTTCGCCTTTTTTGGCAAAAACTTCCTCAATTCCATTCAGTGCGGCTTTAATTTGTAGCACGTCTTGGCAGGTTTCCACGAGGAATAAATCCACACCACCATCAAATAAGGCTTCTGCTTGTTCAGCAAAAGAGGCTTTCATGGTGTCAAAGTCAATATGTCCCAAAGTTGGGAGTTTAGTTGTCGGACCAATAGAACCAGCCACAAATCGGGGTTTTTCCGGGGTGGAAAATTCCGCAGCTACACTTTTGGCAAGTTCGGCGGCTTTTTTCGTGAGATAGTAAGCTTGGTCTGCTAGGTCGTATTCTGCGAGAACGATGGACATAGAGCCAAAGGTATCAGTTTCAATGACATCAGCCCCAGCGGCGAGAAAATCACGGTGAACTTTGGCGACAGCTTCGGGTTTAGTGTGAACTAAATACTCGTTACAGCCTTCATATTGTGCGCCGCCAAAATCTTCAGCGGTGAGGTTTTGGGTTTGCAGGTTGGTTCCCATTGCGCCGTCAAAGACGATAACGGGACGTTCTGGACTATAGAGGTGTTTGAGAAAAGGATGGGTCATATTGTGTGAAAGAATAGAGTTATTTTTGTAATACTAGACTTAATTTATTATCCGTTTACAAACTGAGGTAGTCTAGCTTCAATTGTTGCGTATTATGCAGTGATGTGATCTTACTCAAGAACCACAACAGATTAACCAAAGATAAAATAGTGAAACTTTCAGATTTAAGCAGTCCATTACCGAAAACAGTATCTACTACCATGTCTGTTAATTCTAAACTTTACGAAGGCAAAGCTAAAATTCTTTACGCCACAGATGATCCAGAGATTTTGTTGGCTGATTTTAAAGATGATGCTACAGCCTTTAATGCTCAAAAACGGGGCAGCATTGAAAACAAAGGCATGATTAACTGTAGTATTTCTAGTCAACTGTTCCAACAATTGGCAATGCAGGGGATTAAAACTCATTTTATTGATAGTCCAGCCCCGAATTTGATGAGAGTTAAGGCTGTAAAAATTATCCCCTTAGAAGTGGTGGTCAGAAATATTGCGGCTGGTAGCCTGTGTCAGCAAACTGGGTTAGCACTGGGAACTGTGTTATCACAGCCTTTGGTGGAATTCTATTATAAAGATGATAGTCTAGGTGATCCTCTACTGACAAGCGATCGCCTATTTCTTCTAGAATTAGCCACACCGGAACAAGTTGCTCAAATTACCCATCTTGCCTTGAAAATCAACGAATTTCTGCAACAGTTTTGGGAAAAGTGTCAAATTACCTTAGTGGACTTTAAACTTGAATTTGGCGTAGATTCCCAACAGCAAGTATTATTAGCTGACGAAATTAGTCCCGATACCTGTCGTTTATGGGACATAGCCGAAACCGATACTAACCGTCGAGTTATGGATAAAGACCGTTTTCGTCGTGACTTAGGAAACGTAGAAAATGCCTATCAGGAGGTTTTACAGAGAGTATTAAAAGTAGTAGAAAGTTACAAAACCGAGTAAGTAATTTTTCCAGTGATTAACAAATAATGGTGTGCGGTAGTGAAGAGAAATATGATTAAAAAACATTTAACACCCGGATTAATGGCTATGGTAGCCATTACAGTCCCTTTAGCAATTTCTGTCAAAGCAAACGCCCAAGCTACTGATAGTCACCCACAGACCACAGAAGTTTTGACAGCAGAAACAAACCAGCCAGAAAAACAGCATCCTGTCAAAAGTGATGCTAGTGAAAATCTGACATCCCATGCCTTAATAGTGCCAATAGTTGGAGAAAAAGAATCTAACCAATTTTCCCCCATTGTCAAACTGATCACAGCCAATTCGGCAGCAGTAGACAAAGCATCTGTTATTGTGCCAAAAACCACAATAGTTCCCATTACCGCACAAGTCCCCCAACCAGGGACTACTCAACCCCCCGCGGCTACACCTACTCAAAAAAACTCAACTCCCTCAACAATCAAGACGGAATCTGAAGTTACACCACAACCCACAGTAACTACCCCAGCAAAACCGACCCAACCTCCTGCGGCTGAATCTAGTCCAGAAGCAACGGAAGCCCGTGTACTGGTGTCAGAGGTAGCAATTAAATCAGAAACAGGACAAATCACCCCCGCACTAGAAACCGAAGTTTATAAAGTAGTTCGTACCCAAGCCGGACAAACAACAACCCGTTCCCAACTCCAAGAAGATATTAGTGCAATTTTTAGAACTGGGTTTTTCTCCAACGTCCAAGCATTTCCAGAAGATACCCCTCTTGGTGTGCGAGTCAGTTTTATTGTTACCCCCAATCCCATCCTCTCCAAAGTAGAATTAGAAGCAAATCCTGGGACGGGTGTAGCCTCTGTCCTTCCTGCTGAGACAGCCAACGAAATATTTAGTAATCAGTATGGCAAAATTCTTAACTTGCGGGAACTAAGCGAAGGCATCAAGCAATTAACTAAGCGCTATCAAGATCAAGGTTATGTATTAGCCAACTTAATTGGCGCACCCAAAGTCTCAGACAATGGAGTTGTTACCCTCCAAGTCGCTGAAGGGGTTGTAGAAAGCGTGAAAGTCCGATTCCGTAACAAAGATGGTGAGGACGTAGACGACAAAGGCAACCCAATTCGGGGACGGACAAAGGATTATGTTGTGACGCGAGAATTAGAATTAAAGCCAGGAACGGTATTCAATCGCAATACAGTGCAGAGAGACTTAGCACGGATATATGGATTAGGATTGTTTGAACCACCAGATACTGAACCTATATCCCTTGCCCCTGGTACTGACCCCAGCAAAGTAAATGTCCTAGTCAATGTAATTGAACGTACCAGCGGTTCTATTGCTGCCGGGGCGGGAATCAGTTCCGCCAGTGGTTTATTTGGAACTGTCAGCTATCAGCAGCAAAACTTGGGAGGAAGAAACCAAAAATTAGGGACAGAGGTACAGTTAGGAGAACGAGAACTACTATTTGACCTCCGCTTTACTGATCCCTGGATTGGTGGTGATCCTTATCGAACTTCATATACAACCAATATTTTCCGTCGTCGCTCTATTTCTCTAATTTTTGAAGGCAAAGATAACAACATTGAAACCTTTAATCCTGGTAATATTACGGATACAAATCAACAAGATCGCCCTCGGATTACCCGGTTAGGTGGTGGTGTTACCTTTACTCGTCCCCTTTCTGCCAATCCTTTCAAAAATTCCGAGTGGCTGGCTTCTGCGGGACTACAGTATCAACGGGTTTCTGGTCGTGATGCTGACGGCAATTTAAGGAAGGAAGGGGCAATATTTAATGATAATGGTCAAATCATCAGTGGTAAAATTCCCCTCACCCTTTCGTCTTCTGGGGAAGATGATTTATTACTATTCAAGCTGGATCTCCGCAATAATGCCTTACAACCCACAAAAGGTTCTTTCCTCAGCTTTGGAGTTGATCAATCTGTACCTATAGGTTCAGGTAGTATTTTTATGACTAGGTTACGAGGTAACTATAGTCAGTATCTACCAATTAAATTGATTAGCTTTAGCAAAAAACCGCAAACTTTAGCATTTAACCTCCAAGGCGGAACTATATTTGGGGATGTGCCTCCCTATGAAGCCTTTACTCTGGGTGGTAGTAACTCGGTTCGGGGTTATGACGAAGGCAGATTAGGTACGGGTAGTAAGTATATCCAAGCGGCGGTTGAATATCGCTTCCCTGTGTTCTCTGTGGTCAGTGGCGCACTATTTTTTGATTATGGTAGTGATTTGGGAAGTAGTACCCAATCTGCACAATTGTTAAAGAAAAATGGTAATGGCTATGGCTATGGTGTGGGTTTGCGGATACAGTCTCCACTTGGACCAATTCGTATAGATTATGGTGTCACTGATGAAGGTGATAGTCGGATCAATTTTGGGATTGGAGAAAGATTTTAAATTGGTCGGTGGTCAGTTGTCAGTGGCTAGGAATTTTACTCCTGACTCCTGAATCTTTTTTGGGCGCAGGCCCTGCGCCCCTACCTCCTGACTCCTGTGCCTTAATAATAAGCAATAGTAACTACAATATGGGGATTGTTGGGCGATGCAACAACATACGTTAGGCGGGGAAATTACTCAGACTGGTGTGGGTTTGCATAGTGGTGTCAATACTCAGGTGAGAATATTACCTGCGCTACCGGGAAGTAACCGCTTTTTTGTGCGGGTAGATTTACCAAATTCACCTATGATTCCTGCTCAGGTTGCGGCTGTGAGTAAGACTGTGCTTTCTACTCAGTTGGGTAAGGATGAGGTCTGTGTTCGCACTGTAGAGCATTTACTGGCAGCTTTGGCGGCTATGGGGGTGGATAACGCCAGAATTGAAATTGATGGACCGGAAGTGCCACTTTTAGATGGTTCGGCGCGGATTTGGTGTGAAAGAATTGCTGAGGTGGGTTTAGTTGCTCAAATGGCGAATAATTTACCCGCACCTGTTGTGATTACTGAACCGATTTGGATTTATGAAGGTGATGCTTTTGTTTGCGCTCTACCTGCACCGGAAACTCGATTTAGCTATGGTATAGATTTTAATTTGGCGGCAATTGGTAATCAATGGCACAGTTGGTTATTAATGACCTGTTTGGAAAAGTCTGCTGCGGATTTTGCGGTGGAAATTGCACCAGCACGGACTTTTGGGTTACAGGATCAAATTGAATATCTGCAAAGGTCGGGATTAATTAAAGGTGGGAGTTTGGATAATGCTCTGGTTTGTGGGGTTCAAGGTTGGCTAAATCCCCCATTACGATTTGCAAATGAGCCAGTCCGTCATAAAATTTTGGATCTAGTAGGAGATTTAAGTTTACTGGGAACTTTCCCTGTTGCTCATTTTTTGGCGTACAAAGCTAGTCATAATTTACACATTCAACTAGCACGGAAAATTTTAGAGTTATTCTAAAATGCCTGAATTGATGGCAGTTTCCGAGAGCAAGAGAGAAACAGTAATCAAAAAGTAAGATAGTATTTATACTTTTATTTCTATTTATTGTTCTCTGTTCCCTGCTCCCTGTTCCCTGGTATACCTATTCCTAGTGTCTAATCATTCAAATAACTTACAACTAATGTCCACTATTACCGAACCTAATTCTCAGGAAGTAAATACATCAAGTGAGGATAAACAGACAATTAAAACTACCTTGACCATTGAGGAAATTCAGGAACTTTTGCCCCATCGCTATCCATTTTTACTGGTAGATCGGATTATTGATTATGTACCTGGTAAAAAGGCTGTGGGTATTAAAAATGTTACTTTTAATGAACCCCAATTTCAAGGGCATTTTCCGGGGCGATCGCTCATGCCCGGTGTGTTAATTATTGAAGCAATGGCACAAGTTGGGGGCATTGTGATGACGCAAATGCCAGCATCAAAAGGAGGACTGTTTGTATTTGCTGGTATTGATAAAGTTCGTTTTCGTCGTCAAGTTGTTCCCGGTGATCAACTGGTAATGACGGTGGAACTGTTGTGGGTAAAACAGCGTCGTTTCGGGAAAATGCAAGGACGAGCGGAAGTTGACGGACAACTAGCCGCTGAAGGAGAGCTAATGTTTTCTTTGATTAGTTAAGTCCTAACTATGATTTATTTGATTAATGTGATTGCCATGATGATCTAAATCAAAAGAATCATAGTTGAAAATCATGCGATTTCCATAATCATCTTAATCAAAAAAATCAAAAAAATCATAGTTAAAGATATGTTGAAAACACTTATTCATCCAACTGCTGTCATACATACTAGTGCGGAACTCCACCCAACAGTGCAAGTCGGTGCTTATGCTGTGATTGGAGAGAACGTCAGAGTTGGCGCAGACACTGTAATTGGCGCTCATGCTGTTCTGGAGGGACCTTGTGAAATTGGTACGGGAAATCAGATTTTCCCCGGTGCAGCTATCGGTATGCAGCCGCAGGATCTCAAGTATGTGGGAGAACCTACTTGGGTAAAAATTGGTAATAATAATTCCATTCGTGAGTATGTGACGATTAACCGCGCTACTGGTAGGGGTGAAGCGACAGTAATCGGCAATGGCAATTTATTGATGGCTTATGTTCATGTAGGTCATAATTGCGTGCTTGAGGATTCTGTCATTATTGCTAATTCTGTGGCGTTAGCAGGTCATGTACATATTGAATCGCGGGCTAGACTCAGCGGCGTTTTAGGTGTACATCAGTTTGTCCATATTGGGGGGATGTCAATGGTGGGAGGAATGACACGCATTGATAGAGATGTACCTCCTTATATGTTGGTGGAGGGAAATCCGGCAAAAGTGCGATCGCTCAATTTGGTAGGATTAAAACGTTCGGGAATGCCTGCGAGTGACTTTCAATTAATTAAAAAGGCTTTCCGTCTTCTCTATCGTTCTGAGTTTTTATTTAAAGATGCTTTGCAGGAGTTGGAAAATTTAGGAGATACAGAAGAATTAAAACATCTTCGCCGTTTCTTGTTACTTTCCCAAATGTCGGGAAGACGAGGTTTAATTCCCGGAAAAGGTAAAAAATCCGTCAGTGATGAATAGATATAGGGGCGGGGTTTACCCGTCCTCAAATTTTACTCTGTTTTTGTCGCCAGAATATAAATTGAATGAACCACGTTCGCGGAGCGTCCCGAAGGGATAGAAGCGAAGAACACGAAGGAAGAAGAAGAAGAAGAAGAAGAAAATAGGTAATTTGTAAGGGGGAATGGGGTAGGAAAGGACATGAAAATCTAAAATCTAAAATCTAATATCTAATATCTAAAAATGCGAATATTTATTAGCACTGGCGAAGTTTCTGGAGATCTACAGGGTTCGCTATTAATTAAGGCACTTCAACGCCAAGCTGTTGCGGCGGGGTTGACATTAGAAATTATTGCCTTGGGTGGAGATAAAATGGCGGAAGCCGGGGCAAGAATTTTGGGTAATACCAGCGGTATTGGTTCAATGGGTTTGATTGAGTCTTTGCCTTATGTTATTCCTACTTTAAGAGTACAACGGCAAGCGATCGCTCACTTGAAGAAAAATCCCCCGGATTTAGTCGTCCTCATTGACTATATGGGTCCAAATTTGGGCATTGGTACATTCATGAAGGAAAATTTGCCTGATGTGCCTGTGGCTTATTATATCGCTCCTCAAGAGTGGGTATGGTCTATGAGTTTTCAGAATACTAACCGCATTGTTGGTTTTACAGATAAACTATTAGCAATTTTCCCGGAAGAAGCCCGATATTATCAACAAAATGGGGCAAATGTTTCTTGGGTAGGACATCCTTTAATTGATAGAATGGCAAATGCGCCTAGTCGGACAACTGCGAGGGAGAAATTAGGAGTTAAAGTAGAAGAAATAGCGATCGCACTTTTACCAGCTTCCCGTCATCAAGAATTAAAATATCTTCTACCAATAATTTTTCAAGCCGCCCAAAACATCCAATCTAAACTACCAAATGTCCATTTTTGGATTCCTCTATCCTTGGAAACATTTAGAGAACCAATTACAGCCGCAATTCAAGAATATGGGTTAAAAGCTACAATAGTATCAAGTCAACAACAAGGCGTTCAAGATATTTTAGCAGCGGCTGATTTTGCTATTAATAAGTCGGGAACAGTGAATTTAGAATTAGCATTATTAAATGTTCCCCAAGTTGTAGTTTATCGGCTTCATCCTCTTACAGCTTGGATTGCGCGTCATATTCTTAAAGGTTCAATTCCTTTTGCTTCTCCAGTCAATTTAGTTGTCATGCGGGAAATTGTCCCAGAATTCTTGCAAGAACAAGCCACAGCCGAGAATATTACCAAAGCAGCAATGGAATTGTTGTTAAATCCTGAAAAAAGACAACAAACTTTCACAGCTTATCAAGAAATGCGCCATTGTTTGGGAGAATTGGGAGTGTGCGATCGTACAGCTAAAGAAATACTAGAAATGTACATTTAATTAAAATGACTCGTTTTATCCATGACCAATTCGCAAAAGATTACCTAGAAGAACTACTAAAAGCTTAGAGGATGTTTTAAAAGTGGTATTCCGTAATTTTCATCACATTGCTACCCCCCCTTTACAAGGAGAAAAACAATAAAAATCCAGTTCCCTCCCCTTTACAAGCTTTACAAGGGGAGGGTTAGGGAGGGGTAAAAATATTTGATACATCAACCATAACTTTTCAAACACCCTCTTATGGAAAAGTTGAAGCACCCAGTCGTGTAGCTGGAGAAGTCCGAGAAATAGATGTATTATTTACACCATTCCCAGAACAAAACGCCAATTTAGAATCATGAGGATTACTGGGAAAATTAGCCACAACACCCGCTATATTTGAACCATACCGTAATCCAGCATCAAAGGAAGAAATATGTGATTGTCTGTTAAAATTACGGCTCTACCGGACTTAGTATGCTAAACTGGAGGGAACAGGGAAGAGGGAACAGGGAACAGGAAGAATGTCAGATATTAATGACTTTAAAGACTTAATAATTTGGCAAAAAGGAATGGATATTGCTCAAAGATGCTATTTCCTCACTAAACTTTTTCCCAAAGATGAGTTATATGGTATGGTTCAACAAATTAGGGACTTCCAAATAAAAAAATACTCAACCACCTAACGCAAAAATCTCTCAAACCCTTATTCCTCTGTGTCCTCTGCGCCTCTGTGGTTCGTTAATCAGGATAATTTATTTCTTGGAAGTCCCTTAGAAGAAGTGCTGTATCTATTCGGTGCTAATATATCTCTTATGATATGGACGAAGATATAGAGGAGAATATATAAGATTTTTAAACATAGCTCAAGGGTCAGTTAATGAATTAGAAACTCATCTAATTTTATCGAACAGAATTCAGGAGTCACCGAGTCAGAATTCAGAATGAATTCTGTGCGAGTGGCGGATGAATAACTGGGTTTAAGACCCCCACCAAATCTACGATTTGGTGGTCTTTAATCAGTCGCAGGTTTGAATCCTCGACTGATTGATTCTGACTCCTGGCTACTGACTCGGTGACTCCTTCTTCAACTCACCGAGTAGGATTATGTTCAGAAAAAGATGTAGAAATGATTCTTAATTTATTAAAAGAAGAAAGCAGAATGATTATTAGTCTTATTAAAAAACTAGAAAATTAAAATTTTTCCCCTGTTCCCTTCTCTCAATTTCTCGGTTTAGCATAACAAGTACCGAAGAGCCAAATCGCCCAAACCCTCTTCAATCTTGCCTTTTGCCTTGTCATAACGACGATTTTCAATGCTAACCTACTTAACTCATAACTAAATAATGACCAAAAAACGACCAATTGCAGTTGATTTATTTGCAGGTGCAGGTGGCATGACTTTAGGCTTTGAACAAGCTGGTTTTGATGTCCTAGCATCTGTGGAAATAGATCCAATTCATTGTGCAATTCATCAATTTAACTTTCCCTTTTGGACTGTGTTATGCAAAAGTGTGGAAGAAACAACAGGGAAGGAAATTCGGAATAGTTCTCAAATTGCTAATCAAGAAATTGATGTAGTATTTGGTGGTCCACCTTGTCAAGGTTTCTCATTAATGGGAAAACGTTCTTTTGATGATCCAAGAAACTCTTTAGTTTTCCATTTTATTAGATTAGTTGTAGAATTACAACCCAAGTTTTTTGTATTGGAAAATGTCAAAGGAATGACAGTCGGGAAACACAAAGAATTTATTGCTGAAATCATTAGTCAATTTTCCGAAAGTGGTTATCAAGTTAATGCAAATTACCAAGTTTTAAATGCAGCTAATTATGGAGTACCCCAAAATCGAGAAAGGTTATTTTTACTAGGTGCGCGTGAAGATTTAGAATTACCTAAATATCCAGAAAAAATCACATTCCCAGCAAAATCCAATCAATCTTCCGAAACTAAGTTAGTCTTAACTCCTACAGTTTGGGAAGCATTACAAGATTTACCAGTCATAGAAAACTATCCAGAACTATATCAACAAGATTGGATATTTACAGAGTTTGCTAAACCTAGTAACTATGCTAAAAACCTGCGTAATCTTCCAACTGCAAAAAACAAATATTCCTACAAACGTCAATATGATCCTACTTTACTAACATCAAGTTTAAGAAGTAAGCATTCGACCGAATCTATGGATAGATTTGCATCCACACCACATGGTAAAATCGAATCAATCAGTCGTTTTCATAAACTTGATCCTGATGGTTTTTGTAATACCTTAAGAGCCGGAACACCTAGTAATAAAGGTGCATTTACTTCACCTCGTCCCATACATCCTTTTATCCCCAGATGTATTACTGTTAGGGAAGCTGCGCGGTTACATTCCTATCCTGACTGGTTTCGATTTCATCCGACAAAATGGCATGGTTTTAGACAAATTGGTAATTCTGTTCCCCCGCTTTTAGCACAAGCAGTCGCAGAGGAAATTATTAAATTTTTAGATATCAAATCTTCTGATAGTGCAAAAGTGACAAAAACCATACCTCAAGGTATTAAAGATTTAGGGGATATTAGTTTATTAACACTTGATATGTCAGCAGCAGCGAAATACTTTGGAGTGAACCCTGATGTTATAGAACCGAGAACCAGAAAAAATGAATTTTTAGAATTTAGGTAATACAGCAAATTGTATCAATATCACCAATTATTTATAGCCATACTCCTGACTGGGCGCAGGCCCTGCGCCCCTACCTCCTGATAGCGTAGCGTGGCGTTAGCCATACTTCTAACCCTCACAGATAACTATAAAATATTGTTAAATCAAATGCCATGATAAATTACCTGAAATTAGCCTAATCATAATTATTACCTCAGTAATTATACAGATAATGATAGGATTGAGTCCAGAACCTAAACTCCCAATACCATAAGGAAATTATTTACAAATGATTTTTTTTAATCAAGACCAACAACTAGAAAATATCGGTAATCAAATTTTAGAGGCAACTTGGGCAGAGTTTCCAACTTTAGCATCTCATCAAATTGCTTTCACTTGGGTGGTATATGATCCTCCCGCACCAGTGAATACGGGTGGTGCGCTGACTCCTAACGCTTTTTGGGAACATCCGGTGCGGGGTTTTAGCTATCGGGGGGGAGAACGGATTTATCCTGCGAGTGTGGTGAAGTTATTTTATTTGGTGGTGGTGCAAGAATGGCTAGAGAAAGGAATGAGTCATGCTTCGGGAGAGTTAGACCGGGCTTTGAAGGATATGATAGTTGATTCTAGCAACGATGCGACTAGTTTAATTGTTGATATCATCAGTGGAACTACTTCTGGTCCTCAGTTAAGTCCTGGCCCTTTTGAAACTTGGAAATATCAACGTAATATTATTAATCGTTATTACCAGTCTTTGGGGTGGGAGGAAATGAAGGCGGTTAATGTCTGTCAAAAAACTTGGGGTGATGGTCCTTATGGACGGGAAAGGGCTTTTTATGGGGAGATGTTTGAAAATCGGAATATGCTGACGACGGATGCGACTGCGAGATTATTACATAGTATCGTGGGTGGGGTGACGGTTTCTAGTGAGCGATCGCAATCTATGATGAATTTACTCAAACGCAGTATTAAGCCAGAAGAGTTAAGCCAAGATGGCGATGAGAACCAAGTTACAGGCTTCTTAGGGGGTGGATTACCTCAAAATAGTCAAATCTGGTCAAAAGCAGGTTGGACAAGTACAGTCCGTCATGATGCGGCTTATATTGAATTACCAGATCAGCGCCCTTATCTGTTGGTGGTGTTTACGGAAGGGAAAGAGCAAGCTAAGAGTCGGGAAATTTTACCTTTTGTGTCTAGAAGAATTGCAGAAGCGATCGCTAATTTATAGAATTGCAATTGCTGGGACTTAACAACGGAAATAGGTAAAAATGGGACGGATTTTTATTTCTGCGGCACATGGTGGCACAGAAGCGGGTAAAAATGACCCCGGTGCGATCGCTGGTGGCACAACGGAAGCAAAGGAAATGATTCTTTTGCGGGATTTAGTGGTGATAGAACTGCGGACCCGGAATTTAGAAGTTTTAGCTGTTCCTGACGATTTAAGTGCGGCTCAAACTATTGCCTGGATTAATGCTCGTGCTAATGCCAAAGATGTAGCCCTAGAAATTCAAGCCAATGCGGCCAATAGTCCATCTGTGCGGGGAGCAAGTGCATTTTATATTGCCAAAAACGATCAGCGCAAGCAAAATGGAGAAATGTTATTAACGGCACTTTTGCGCCGTGTCCCCCAATTACCCAATCGCGGAGTAAAACCAGATACAGATAGTGGCTTGGGTAATTTGCAATTTTGTCGTCAAACAGCGATCGCCGCCATATTACTACAAGTCGGTTTCCTCAGCAGTCCCGAAGATCGGGCTTTATTACAAAGTCGTCGTCGTGATTTTGCGATCGGAATTGCCGAAGGACTAACTACTTGGAGTCAAGCAAATGATCCTCAGCAACCAACAACCGAAAATTATCCCAGCATTAACATCAATATCAATGGACAAAATTACTTAGAACAAGGACTATTAATTAATGGTAATGCTTACATCCCCATTGATTTAGTAGATCGTTTACGGATTGATATTTCAAAATTAACTAATTTACGCCGGATTACCTATCGGCAAATAGTTTATATCAAAGCCATAGAACTTCGAGAATCTCATATTTCTATTGATTGGGATAGTGCCTCACGCACAGTCAGATTACGTTCAATTTCAACAGTTTGTCCCGGACAAATTGAACAACTTATCTCCAATGGCAACACATCAGAAATACAATTACAATCATTTCTAAAAATCAATAATGAAAGTGCCATTACCCAATTTCCTGACCTTCCCAAACTATATCGAGAAGAAGCAACCATTGAAGGCATAAATCATGACATTGCTTTTTGTCAAATGTGTCTAGAAACTGGATTTTTACGTTTTGGAACTGACATCAAACCCCAACAAAATAACTTTGCCGGTTTGGGTGCAGTTGGTGGTGGTGCTGAAGGAGCATCATTTCCCAGCGCGAGAATTGGTGTCAGAGCGCATATTCAACATTTAAAAGCCTATGCCAGTTTAGAACCTTTAGTCCAGCCAGAAGTAGATCCGCGATTTCGTTTTGTTACCAGAGGTGTTGCTCAGTCAGTTAATCAATTATCAGGGCGCTGGTCTGCGGATTTAGACTACGGAATAAAAATTACAGCTATTATCAGAAGACTCTATGAATCAGCAAATCTTTTGTAATTAGGTAACAGGGATTAGGTAATATAGGATCACTTGAATAAGATACATCTTAGCCCCCTCATCGCTTGCGGGTTGGGGGTGGGGTTCTTATATCTCACTCAACCGATAAGCACTATAGGATAAAAATATTCTTTATTCTTCATTTTTCCTTCCTGACTCCCAACTACTGACTCCTGTTATAGTGATATTAATAATGATTAGGAACAATATTTGTGTTTCCCCTCTACGATGAAAACCCAACCCGAATTACGCCATATTTTACCTATGGTTTAATTGGCATGAATATTCTAGTTTTTCTCCACGAAATCAGTTTGTCAAATCTGCAACTAGAACAGTTTTTTCAATTGTATGCGGTAATACCGCAAGAATTAACCATCAATTGGAGTGGAGAGTGGACAACCTTATTTACCTCACAATTTTTGCATGGAGGTTGGTGGCACTTAATATCCAATATGGTCTATCTGTGGGTATTTGGTAACAATATTGAAGACCGCTTAGGGCATTTTAAATATCTATTGTTTTATTTAACCTGTGGTGCTATAGCTGCTTTATGTCAATGGTTTATTGGTATGTACTCCACTATTCCTTCCTTGGGTGCAAGTGGGGCGATTTCTGGAGTTTTAGGTGCATACTTAATCTGGTTTCCCCACGCAAGAATTACCACATTAGTCTTCCTCGGTTTTTTCATCACCACAATTAATATTCCTGCATTAGTAGTTATTGGTATTTTCTTTATACAAAATCTTATCGCTGGTTTTGCCAGTCTCCAAGCAGCAGCTAAAATGAGTGTAGAAACGGGAGGAGTCGCTTATTGGGCGCATCTTGGAGGTTTTGTTGTGGGAAGTATTTTCGCCCTGGGAAATAGAGAATAGAGAATTGGTCATTGGTCATTAGTAATAAAATCTCTATTCTCATCCTGTTAATCCTAAAATCCTGGAACTTCTGATTCAGACAACATCCTCATCCTGTTAATCCTTAAATCCTGGAAATCCTGATTCAGACAAATTAAATTACATTAAATATTCAAATCCCGTAAAGCTAACCGAATTTGTTCTAAGCGTCTGCGGTTGACACCAAAATCAGAATCTCCTACACGAGATGCAGAACGGATATGAATAACTGACTTATCGCTAGGAAAATAAAACTCCACATCATCAACAAACTTGAAAATGCGACTTTTAGAAATTGCATGAATATAATTATCTGTTTGTGATACAATTGTGGTGCGGGGAACAACAGTGAGAACTTTTAGTAAAGTTTCTCTGGCTTTATCTCGTTCTATATGATAGGTAATCGGCTCAATAGCGTGTTTAGCATCAGCATTTTGACTGACAACACAATTAGGAGAAACTGGACAAGGACTAAGACTAGCTGACTCAATTCCTAAGCTTGAAGCTGAAGCAGTTGCAGGAATTATAAAACTCAGGATCAACGTTAGGAATATTGAGACAATAATCTTTTGTAGTTGAGCGATCGCTGTTAAATTCGACATAATCAGTTAATTCTTATATTTTGTGATTTTCTGTATATTATCAGCTTTCTATACATTATCATCAAATTAGGTTTTTCAGATTTTCCATCTTCAAATCACACTCCCCTCCTGATAAAGAAGGGAGTGTGGGTATTACTTCATATCGTAACCAAATAGATTAGGATCAACTTCTCCTAATTGTAAATCTGCTAAACCATATTCTTGCCAACGTCTTTCTACCATTTCCGCAACATTGGGATCTGATTTTAATGGTTCACCCCATTCATGTTCTGTTTCTGGAGGAATCTTTGTAGTGGCATCTATACCCATTCTCCCACCTAAACCAAGTTTTTCACTAGCAAAATCTAAAGTATCAAAGGGAGTATTTGGTAATATAAATACGTCTCTGGTAGGATCAACTTTGGAACTGATCGCCCAAACCACTTGACGGGGATCACGAACATTGATATCTTTATCAACAACAATCACAAATTTCGTATAGGTGAATTGTGGTAACGCACTCCAAAAGGCTAAAGCTGCTCGCCGTGCTTGTCCAGGATAGGCTTTATCTATGGAAATAATTGCGGCTTTGTAACTTAACGCTTCCATTGGCAGGAAGAAATCAACTATTTCTGATACTTGTTGCCGTAAAATAGGGGTGTAAATCCGGTTAAGTGCGATCGCCATCATGGCTTCTTCTTTTGGTGGCAACCCGCTAAATGTGGTAAGATAAATGGGATTTTTGCGGTGTGTCATACACTGAAACCGCACCAAAGGGGAATCCTCCACACCGCCATAATATCCCATGTGGTCGCCAAAGGGTCCATCCGGTAAAACTTCCCCCGGTGTAATTGTCCCTTCTAAAACAAATTCGGAATCTGCGGGAACTTCCAAATCTACAGTTTTACACCTGGCTAAGTTGACTCCCGAACCGCCATACAATCCAGCAAATAACCATTCTGATAAATCTACAGGAATGGGTGTGGCTGCTGCCATAATGATTAAAGGATCTACACCCAGAGCGATCGCTACTTCTAACTTTTTACCACGTTCTGCCGCTTTGCGTAAATGTCTCGCACCACCCCGCACCGATAGCCAATGTACAGTCATAGTATTATTAGACTGTAACTGTAAACGATATACGCCTACATTGGGGATTCCCGTCTCACAATCCTTAGTAATTACCAATCCTAGCGTAATAATCTTACCAGCATCTCCCGGATAAGGACGTATTAAAGGTAACTTATTTAAATCTAAATCATTTCCAGCAACTACCACCTGTTGACAAGGCGGAAAAAAGTCCCTTCCCGGTTTAGCTTTCACCACGTCAAACAGCACTTTACCAAAATCTATAGCTTGGGAAATCTTTTTCGGTGGTTTGGGTTGCTGAAGCATACTTAGCTTCTTTCCCAGGGTTTCCAACTCCTCTGGTTTTTCCATGTTCATCGCCCAGCATATCCTTTCCACAGTCCCCATTAAGTTAACTGCGACGGGAAAAGATGCACCTTTGACATTCTCGAATAGTAAGCCTGGACCACCTTTTTGCAGCATTCGGTTGGAAATCTCCGCAATTTCCATATCTGGATCAACCAAAGCTGAAATTCGCTTCAATTGCCCTCTTTCTTCTAGAATTTTAATGAATCCTCGTAAATCTCGCGCCATTGTTTTGTTTTAATTATGAAGAATTGTAAAGCTATTTTTATTTTAGTCTTGATTTGGATAAGTTGACTTTTTAGTACAAATATACTATATTGAGGAAAAGAGGGATTTTTCCCACGCAGAGACGCAGAGGCGCAGAGAGGGAAATCCGGTCTTTAATTGATAAAAGTTAGGGGGTTTTATGTCGAAGTTAAATCACCAAATTTCTCTGTTAGAACTTATCCAAATTTTATCTGAATATCGTCAACATATCATTTTGAATTTACATAAATTAAAGGAAAATTACCAGCGAACTCGTATTAAACGGGTGAAGGGTGTTAGAGATATTAATGGCGATTTGATCAGTCCTGAATTACAAAGTGAAGATATTTATGCTGGTGATTTTGTGCAAATGGGTGTATTTGCTATAAATCGCAATACTGCTACTATTAATATGTTAGTGAAGCGGAAAGTTAAACTGGTAAAGGCGGAAGATCATACCCCTATTATTGAGATTGCAGGGTTACTGGCTCATGATTTGCATAATTTCAATAATTATACCATTGTCAAAGATGGTAAAGTTCATATTTCGGCTTTAAATATTAAAATCAGCAACAAGAAAGTATTTGATTTATTGCAATCTAAAGGCGTAATTACTGCTGATAAGTTTGAATTTGATTGTGAATATCAAATTCAATTAGATAATTTACCATTAGTTCCTGTTAATATCAATTTTGGCAATATTGATGGGTTATTTACGCAATTAGCAGAAATCAAGGTGATTACGAGCATTCTGTCTGCTTGCTTACGTCATCAATCAGAATTATTTGTGAGTAACCAAGTAGAGGAATTAAAACAACATTATTTATCGAAAAATCTCTATCTGAATTTTCCTACCACTCAGGAATATTCAGATCCAATTGATTCTCATATTAGTCATAAAATTGAGTTTGGTAATCAGGATATTCTCAACTTGAGTAAATTATATGCTGCTAACCAGTTTTTAGGGCGAAGATATGAAGTTTACGACCAAGAAACTGGCGAGATTTTCCTGAAACCAACTTTGGAAATGGTGTTAAATCAAAATATCGCTTTTCGACAAAAAGCAATTTCTTCAAGAATGAAACTAACTAAAGTTGATGATTTGATGAAACCCATTTTCGATGACTTTCTGGGAATCAATATCAATGGAAAAGTAGGAGAAATTCTCGGCAAAGTTGGTGAGCATAATTTGGCATTATTATTATATACTCAACACGCTCATAAATCTGTCAATAGAGAAGAGTTAATTGCAGCTATGACGACAGCTTATAAAAAGTTAGTAGCTTATGTTGAGCAAATTTACCAAGAAAAGATTTCTCCTATGGTGTTTTATATTGGTTCGACAGGACTCTTACCAAATAAAATCTCAGCTACAGCGTTAACTGCTGATGAATTAGCGGCTAAATATCCCCATTTGCAATTTTCTAAAAATGAACAATCAGGAACATTTTTTGAAGTAGGAAATACTATTATTAGCATTTACCCGCAAACAGAATATTACAGTAAAAATTCATTAGCTGTTAGTTAGTTCATAAACTAAGATCCCCGACTTCTTTAAGAAGTCGGGGATCTGAATCTTCAACTAAATCTGTACTTTTCCCATTGCTAAAAGTGCTGTTCCATAAGCTGCTTCCCTATGAATTGATGAAACAACTGGTACTTTTAAATAACGTTGACGAATAGCTGTCCAAACGGAATTAGTCGCACCACCACCAGCAGTATAAATATGGGTTAAAGAATCTGCACCTAGATTTTGTAATAGTTCATATCCTCTAGTTTCTATTCTCGCCATACTTTCTAATAAACCATGTAGAAATTCTTTATTTTGATCGGGACGCGGTTCTAGTCTGGGTAATAATTGGGGATCATTAATGGGAAAGCGATCGCCTGGTTTCAATAATGGGTAATAATCTAACTCACTGGGTTGAGTTGGATCAATTTCCGCGCTTAACCTCACTAACTCAACATTGCTGAAAAAATGCTTTAAAACAGCACCTCCTGTATTAGAAGCACCTCCAGTTAGCCACAAATCACCTAAACGATGGCTATAAATTCCATATCGCGCATCTTCAATTCTTTGACGACTTAAAAGTTTTAGCACTAAAGTTGAACCCAGCGAAGTTACCGCTTCCCCCGGAAATTTAGCTCCACTGGCTAGAAAAGCCGCAATACTATCTGTTGTGCCAGCAACCACCAAACAATCGCCTTTAAAGCCAAAATCAGCCGCAATCCTGGGAAGTAATTCACCAATAGCAGTTCCCGGTGTTAACACTTGTGGTAACTGGAAGGGAATTTCTAACTGTTCCAACCATTCTGGATATTGCAATTTTTCTACATCATAACCTAGCTTCAAAGCGTTATGGTAATCGCTAATACCTAACTTTCCATGCAAAAGAAACCCCAGCCAATCGGCTTGATGTAGTAAATATCTGGCTTTTGCAAAATCAGGTAATGCTTGCATCCAGAGTAGTTTCGCTAGACTAGATGTAGCACTTAACACAGTGTGATTAGCTGGAGCAACCCGACTCAACCGTTCTAAAGCCGCCGCACCCCGACCATCGTTGTACAATAGCGGCGCGTCTACAGGCTCTCCAGCCCCATCAGTCAGCAAAATAGTAGAAGAAGTCCCATTAATAGCGATCGCCCCGATTTCCCCCCTTAAAGCCTCCGGAATTTGCCCTAATAGACTCCATAAAGCCTCTCGCCAACATTTTACCCAATCAATAGTCTCAACCAGCCAATAATGACGCATTTCCGACAAAACGCAACCTTCTTCATCAATTACCACACCCCGTGCGCCAGAAGTGCCAAAATCAATACCCAGGGATAAAGTCATAAATTCAGGGGAGTTGGGGGAGTTGGGGGAG